>NZ_JBMAXV010000008.1:0-157814 GCF_048589245.1 Klebsiella sp. 10982 | reverse complement strand
CCGCTTTAGCGGGCGTTTTTCTTTTCGCTGTCAGGCCGTGACGGTCACGCTCTGGCCTTCAAAGCTCACCGTCTGACCGGCGACGATCTTGCAACGTTTGCGGGTTTCCACCGCGCCGTCAACCTTCACCAGCCCGTCGGCGATAGCGATTTTCGCCTGGGCGCCGCTTTCGCTCCAGCCTTCCAGCTTCAGCAGATCGCACAGCTCTACGTGCGGGTGTTTACCTAAAGAAAATGTTGCCATCTCAGGCCTCCTCAACGTCGTGATACTCTTCGCACGCCTGCAGCGTGTTCTGAATCAGCGTGGCGACGGTCATTGGGCCAACACCGCCGGGAACCGGGGTGATGTAGGACGCACGTTCGGCGGCATCTTCATACACCACGTCGCCGACTACTTTGCCGCTTTCCAGACGGTTAATGCCGACATCGACCACAATCGCCCCTTCTTTGATCCACTCGCCAGGAATAAAGCCCGGTTTACCCACCGCGACGATCAGCAGGTCGGCGTTTTCGACGTGATGGCGCAGGTTTTTGGTAAAACGGTGGGTGACGGTGGTGGTGCAGCCGGCCAGCAGCAGCTCCATGCTCATCGGGCGGCCAACGATATTGGACGCGCCAATGACCACCGCATTCAGACCGTAGGTGTCGATATTGTAGCGTTCCAGCAGGGTCACGATACCGCGCGGGGTGCACGGACGCAGGCGCGGCGCCCGCTGGCACAGGCGGCCAACGTTGTAAGGATGGAAGCCGTCGACGTCTTTATCCGGCGCGATGCGCTCGAGCACTTTGACGTTGTCGATCCCTGCCGGCAGGGGCAGCTGAACCAGAATACCGTCGATGGTCTTATCGGCATTCAGGGTGTCGATAAGCTCCAGCAACTCGGCTTCGCTGGTGGTTTCCGGGAGATCGTAAGAGCGGGAGACGAAGCCCACTTCTTCACATGCTTTGCGCTTGCTGCCGACATAAATCTGCGAGGCCGGGTTGCTACCGACCAGCACGACGGCCAGCCCAGGGGCGCGTTTTCCGGCCGCAACGCGAGCCTTCACTTTTTCCGCAACCTCAGAGCGTACCTGCTGCGCAATCGTTTTACCGTCAATAATTTTTGCTGCCATCAGAGAGAGGATTCCATCTGTATCTTTACGAAAGGGGGATGAGGATATTTTGTCAGAAGCGGGCCTCGCTGTCAGTCCTCGTTTGCTGTTTTATCCTGTCTGCGGTGAATTTAGCCTGTTTTGACCCTGTTAAGTCCAGGGTCATTGGTGTGTTGCGCCTGGCCACTAAGTGAATTTTCGCGCGCATGAGCCCCGGTGGTATGCTTCTTGTACAGTTGCTGAGGGATATTTCGCCAGCATCGTATAAGCCCCGCAGTTTCCTGGCAAAATGGATTGACTCAACGGACGTGGACCGTATAATTCCAGGCGTTTCACTCCGCGAAGCACTCGCTTCTCAGGGCGCCCTTAGCTCAGCTGGATAGAGCAACGGCCTTCTAAGCCGTAGGTCACAGGTTCGAATCCTGTAGGGCGTGCCATTAATAATCAAGCACTTACGGACGTTTTAGTCCAGTCTGATTTCCTCCTTGTGTCGTATTTGTGTCGCTAGTGCCAAAAATGGCGTCAATTTTCCGTGCGTGTTCAGTCAGGTGGTTCGGCGCCAGGTGAGCATATCGACGGACCATTTCGATGATTCTAATGTCTTGCAGTATCTGTCGGACGATGGCCAGTGAGAGTACAGCATTACGGCTCTGTAATATCGAACAGAATGGTTAATGCTGGTTATAGCTGAGTGCAGAATAAGCGCTCTGCAGGAATGTGAAAATATGTTGCCGGTAACAGGCGAATAGTCATTATAGCTTTAGGTTATGTCTGACTGGGTTAAGTATCGCATTTTAAGCTGGCGTAAAGTACAGTTGTTAAAGATCAATATTGAACACTTTTTGAAAGCATACCCTCGATGTTCATCCACTACCTGGAAAGATCCAAATGAACATCAAATTCGTCGCCATCTCCGTATTCGCTGTTGTGTGTGTCTTTGCATCAGATATTTCCATCGCCAAATCGAATTCCTTAAGCGATGATCAGGTCAGGCAAAGAATTATTGATGACTCTGTCGCATCCTATCCCGGTACCTGTGCCTGTCCCTTCAATACCGCCCGGAACGGCAGCTCGTGCGGTGGCCGCAGTGCCTGGAGCAAAGCTGGTGGGTACTCACCTATTTGCTACAAGAAAGAGGTAACAAAGGAGATGGTAAAGGCATGGCGACAAGAGAATCAATGATAATAATCATTATCTGAACCAGGTGATTACTTACACTGGAATAGTAGGTTAAATAATATTAAATGATTATTTCGAATACGGCAGGCCATTTGCAGTAAGCACTGTTCTGTTAGAGGCGGCAGAGGCCACGGCATATATTATTTAACCTTGTGATATTTGACCCCAGCTAATCTTTTTCCCCTCTCTGACTGATTAAGTGCCACGTATCCTGTTACGAAGAGCACGGGGTTACTCACACATAAGACACTCCCTCTTCTCACGACAAAACCGGTTCAGCGTGTTGTGTGTGGAGACAGTACCCATCAACTCAATCTGATAACAAAAAGTTTAATTTTTTTCCCCGCCGCGCTGACTATAGTTAGGGCACTTTCACTTGCCCAATAAGGTCACGATTATGAAATTAGTTATCGCCTCCGTAATTTCTCTGCTCAGCTTCAGCGCGCTGGCGGCGCCAGAGGGGACGCTCAGCGTACACATTCTTAATCAGCAAACCGGGCTCCCTTCACCGGGGGTGCAGATTGAGCTGGATAAACAGCAGGGGGAGAGCTGGCAGCATATCGCCACCGGTAAAACGGATGCCGATGGGCGGATTAAATCGCTCTATCCGCAGGCGGAGAATATGGAGCCGGGGGTTTATAAAGTGACGTTTAAAACCGGTGACTATTTTAAAAGCCAAAACATGAATACGTTCTTCCCGGTGGTCCCGGTTATTTTCAATGTCACAAAGCAAAATCAAAAACTGCATATCCCGCTGCTGCTCAGTCAGTACGGATACTCTACCTACCGCGGCAGCTGATGACGCAAGCCGCTATCCAGCCAACGCCTGCGCGTCTCCCGCAGGCGTCACGTTTTCCTCACACCACGATGTCCACGCCTAACGCTCGGTCTCTTTCTCTTTAAAGTGTTTAACAGCTTCGTCGTACATCGCCAGCAGGCCGGAAATTTCGCCTTCATATTGCGGCACGCGCTGGGCGCGAACGAGCTCAATCAGCAGCGCATAGGCTGCTTCTTCCGGGGCCGCATGTGGATTGATCAGTCCAGACATATCACCTCCTTAACAGTGGGCTTTTAGCCTACCCCTCGGCGGGAAAACGCAACAGCCTGATATGCAACCAGTACTTCTTATATGGCTCTTGTGAAGCCTCAGAGGCGAAGACCTCGGCGGAAATCAATTGAAGGAGGGGTTATCCAGACCACTGGCGTGGCGGTTAGCGGTGCATCTACACCGGCAGCAGGCTCATCATCAGCCAGGCGATGGTAATGCAGATGAGGGTCATCGACAGCACAAAATTCATGGTAGCTCTTCTTCATCCTTTCTTTACTCAGCGTAAATTTTGACAGCGATGATCGCCTTTATCCTTGGCGATTTGTGCCGCTATCCGGCGGTGGGCTGGGGAAAGACGGCCTGTTTCCCCGTGAAGGCCAGTAAAATATCCTCTTTGTCAGGGTTATAGTGATGACATCAATGAATAAGCGGCATCACATTGGTTATGTTGGTCTTTCCGCCTGAAGAATGACTTCAGGTTGCTGATGAGCTTGCTGGGGGAACTGACAGGATGAGCACCACACCGTTAACGCTTTCTATTGCCGGGCAACAAACGCCCATCACCCTGCCGCAGGTACCGGGAACCCGGGGCCCGGTAGGGGTCGACATGCGCGAGCTGAATCAGTCCGGATTCTGCAGCTATGACCCCGGCTTCGCCAACACCGCCGGATGCCAGTCGGCGATCTCCTGGATCGATACGGAAAACAGCGTGCTATTGCACCGGGGCTATCCGGTCGATCAGCTGGCCCGCCAGTGTGATTTTCTCGAAGTGGCCTACATCATGCTGAACGGCGACGCGCCGGATGAGGCCAGTTATCAAACCTTTCGCGAGACCATCACCCGCCATACTCTGGTGCATGAGCAGATTGCGCGCATGTGCAGCGGCTTTCGTCGCGACTCGCACCCGATGGCGCTGATGTGCGCCCTGGTGGGGGCGCTGGCGGCGTTTTATCATGATGTGCTGGATGTGGAAAATCCGGAACACCGCGCGCTGGCCGCCACCCGGCTGCTGTCGAAAATGCCCACCATCGCCGCCATGAGCTACAAGTATACGATTGAGCAACCCGCCGCATATCCGCGTAACGATCTCTCTTATGCCGGTAATTTCCTGCAGATGCTGTTTGCTATCCCGGCGGAGAAATATGTTCTGAATCCGGTCATCGAGCAGGCAATGAACCAGATCCTGGTGCTGCATGCCGATCACGGGCAGTGCGCCTCGACCACCACGGTGCGCGCGGCGGGCTCCTCCGGGGCGAATTTATTCGCCTGCGTCGCCGCCGGGCTGGCGTCGCTGTGGGGGCCGATGCATGGCGGTGCCAATGAGTCGAGCATGCGCATGCTGGAGGAGATCGAGAGCGTCGATCAGGTTCCGGCGTTTTTGCGTCAGGCGAAGCGCGATCCGCAGGCATTTCGCCGGCTCGGCTTCGGCAACTCACGCTACCGTTATCGCGATCCGCGTGCCGGGATCCTGCGTGAAACCAGCCATCGGGTTCTGGCGGAGGTCGGAATGTCCGACCGTCTGCTGCAGGTGGCGATGGCCCTTGAGGATGTGGCGCTGACCGATCCCTATTTTGTGGACAATGGCCTGTCGCCAAGCGTGGATTTCTATACCGCGGTGATCCTCAAGGCGATGAATCTGCCTTCGTCGATGTTTGCGGTGGTCACCGCGGTCGGTCGGACGGTCGGTTGGGTGGCGCACTGGAACGAGATGCACCAGGCGCCGCTGACCATCTACCGGCCACGGCAGATTTACGTTGGCGAGGGCTATCGGGATTACTTCTCCCGACGCGGCGAGCAGCCTGCCGGCCCACGATAATGCCTTACGGGCAGGCGGCGCGCGGCGCCTTCCTGCCCAGGCGGGTTGCTACTCAGAGATGCCGGGAGAGCAGATAGTGCTCGACGGCGGTATATTCGGTTAACCGGGTATACAGCGCCAACAGGGCGCTGAGAAAAGCGCCTACCTCACAGGCTTGCGGTCCGGGCGTGGCGAGTAATGGCTGTAGCGTAGCTCTCAGTTGATCAAGGTCAGACTTCAGCACATACGGTATATGCAGGGTGCTGAGGATGGCTTCAGTCTGCTGGAAATCGTGACGAGATGGCAACGCCTCGTCTGCGCTTAGCCAGCTCAGGATAATCAACATAAGGCGATTTTTAGCGTAGAGATACGATTTCATGGCCTGTCTCCTGTCGGTAGTGGCGCAACACCATCCCCTGAACTTTGTTCATCAGTTCCACGTTATTTTTCACCGCCAGCTTGCTAAGGACGCGTGAACGGTAGTAGTAGACCCGTTTGATCGTGAGCTGCATGGTGCTGGCCACGTGACACAACGGCATTCCCCCCATCAACAGGCTGATTAAAAAAGTTTCCTTACGGGTCAGGTTATAGCTGTCAGGTATGGCGATATAGAGCTTGTCGGCGGGAGGCGGCGTCCAGCGCGGACCACGGACAAGCGCCGCACTGAGCCCGGCAAAACTGGAGATGAACTCAGCGCCGAGCACAATGGCGAGGCTGCTTTCGAGCTCGTTCAGCGGGTAGCCTGATTTGGTAAAAATAAAGATCCGGATCAGGGGATTAAACGATTTTAAACTGAGCGCGACCTGCAAGACTTCGATGTTGGCGCTGCTGTAATCAATAAGAATGGTGCTTAACCGGGCTCCGGCATCGGTGGCAAAAAAAGTATAGAACATCTCACTCTGCCCGCTAAACGGGTAACAGACTATTTCTTTAATATCCAGAGGTTGGCTGTGTGGTTCATTAATATACGCCTTCAGGGCAATATTAAAATATTCTGAATCCGCAATGCAGATCAACATAATGACCTCCTGGCATAAATACGTTGTGCATGCTGTCCTGCCTGATTCGACAATTTACTGTAGAGAATACCCGCCTGAAATAACATACTCCCTGCGCTTTCAATCGAGGGGGGAGAACGTGGGAGGAGGTGGTTAATAATGAGGGTGAGATATTTAGATCGCATTTTATGAATGTTTTTTGGAAAGATAATATTAAAAAATACCCTTGTTTATCATGTGGTTGTGTTTTTGTTTTTGGTTTTTCTACTTGCCTTGTTTTGTTTCTTTAAGATGATTCTAAAAAAATAAGAAACTGTCCTGGCAGTAAATTTGAATAATGAATAATGAAATAAGTAGGATGTGAGTGCAGGAAGTGAGTTTAAAGGTAACAGGCTAATGCAATGGACTGAGTATTAATAAATTGTACGTATAAAGTACGCCAGGGGTATTTCCTGAACGATTCTCCATAAGCGTGGTGATGAGGAGTGAAAATGAAAAAATACAGCAAAGGAATGGCATCTTTCGTGGTGATGATGATGCTTTCTCCGGTAGCGGCGCAGGCTGCTGATGGCAAAGTCACCTTTAATGGTGAAGTCATCGACAATACCTGTACGGTAAAGAATAAAGACAAGACGGTAACCCTGCCGACGGTCCAGCGCTCGGCGCTCAGCAGCTCGGGCGAGACGGCGGGCGTGGTTCCCTTCACTATCGATCTGACGAGCTGTACCCCGGGGACCGATGTCTCGGTGTACTTCGAGAAGGATCAAAACGTCTCTACGGAGGGCCGACTAAAAAACACTCTGACTGGTAATGGTAGCGCGAAAAACGTCGATGTGGAGCTGCTGAACACCCAGTTCACCTCGATTAACCTCGCGGAGACCCCGGCGATCGATGCGAACGGTATTGTTGCACGCCCGGATGTGATCCCGGTGGCGGTAGCTGAGAAGGATGGTTCCGCCTCGCTGCCTTTCTATGCCCGCTACTATGCGACCGACGCCGCTTCGGCTGGAAAAGTCGCGGCCTATGTCAACTTTACGGTGGTCTATCCGTAACCCCTGTCCACGGCCCCGGTCAGGGGCCGTTTATCCCCCGGCAAGGAGGAGGTGAATATGCGGCGTATGGTTCTGGCATTGCTGCTGTCCAGCTATTTACCCTCGGCGGACGCCAGCATGGTTATTGACGGTACACGGATTATTTTTCCCGGCGATAAAAAAGAGGTTGTGGTCAGGGCGACCAATGTGGGGGAGGCGCCGTCGCTGACCCAGGTCTGGGTCGACGATGGTCGTGTGCAAAATCAACCGGAAAAGGATTCGGCACCGTTTATTGTGCTGCCGCCGATTGTGCGTATCGAACCGGGAAAAGGCCAGAGCTGGCGTTTGATGTTCAACGGCAGCCGCCTGCCGCAGGATCGGGAGTCGCTGTTTTGGTTCAATTTACTCGATATTCCTCCAGAGCCGAAAAATGGCAAGACTGATAATTACCTGCAGCTCGCGATACGGTCGCGCATCAAGCTGTTTTACCGTCCGGCAGGCGTGGCGGCGGAAAAAATGGCCGCGGAAAAAGCCCTGAGCTGGGCGCTGGCCCCCGCGGGTAACGGGCTGCGGGTGAGCAATGCCTCATCGCGCTATATCACCATCGACAGCATCACCCTTAACGGACAAAAACACGCTGCCGGCATGGTCGCTCCTTTTTCCTCGCTGGAGATCGCACCTAAAGGGGCCGCGCTGCGCACGCTGCCAGCCAAATTTAGCTTCACCACCATCAATGATTACGGCGCGGTAGTGAATCATAATTATCCTCAGTAAGGACATTATTATGAAACTCAGGGAGATCAAGGTTGGGTTGATGCTGCTCCTTCCCTGGCAGGAGGCATGGGCGGCAGAGGCGTTTAGTTTTAACCGCGCCCATTTACACGGCGCCGCGCAGGTTGATCTCCAGAAATATCAATACGGCAATCCGCTGCACCCGGGACAATATCGCAGCACCCTTTCGGTGAATGGCCGGGACCTGGGGGAAGAAACGTTTGTCATCCAGGAACACGATGGCCAGCTTGAGCCCTGCATCTCGCCCTCACTGTTCGACGCCCTGCAGCTGAAGGACGCCCAATGGCCAACCGCGGCCACCTGCCTGCGTTTTTCGCAGATCGATAAGGCGATCGGCTGGGAGTATGACAGCGGAGAAAACGTGCTGCGGGTAAATATGCCCCAGGCGCTGCTGCAACCCCATTATCGGGGGGCGGTGAACCTGAAAAAGGTGGATAGCGGCGTGCCAGCCGCGGTGCTGCGCTACCAGGCCAATAGCTATCAGAGCGTCGTCGACGGGGACACCAGCAGCCATCATTACCTCGGGCTGGATGCCAGCCTGCGCGCCTTTGGCTGGCGGTTACATCACCAGTCCAGCTACCAGGCCCAGGAGGGGAATACCCACTGGGATAGCATTGCCACCTGGGCTGAGAGAAGCGTAGTGAACTGGGCGTCCACGTTACGGCTTGGTCAGGGATGGACCGACGGAACCTTCTTTGACAGCGTCAGTTTTATCGGCGGCAGGCTGGCTACCGATGTACGCATGCTGCCGGGCTCTCGCCGCGGTTTTGCGCCGTCGGTCAGCGGCGTGGCGCGCACCAACGCCCGCGTAACGGTCACCCAGAACGGCGCCCTGTTGTACGAGGCAACGGTTCCGCCGGGCAAATTCACCTTCGACGATCTCTATCCCACCAACGCCGGCGGCGATTTACAGGTGACGATCCACGAGGCGGATGGCAGTCAGGACACCTTTACCGTGCCGTACGCCACGCTGCCTGGCCTGGTGCGGGCAGGCGCGGTCTATTATGACCTGTCGCTGGGTTACCTGGATGAGGACGGGATCGCCGGGCGGCCGGGATTTGGCGAAGCCACGCTGCAGTACGGCTTCAATGACTATGTCAGCGGCTATACCGGCGCTAACGCGACGACAGATTATTACTCGACGCTGATCGGCAGCGCCTTCAATACCTACTGGGGCGCGCTGGCGGTCGATCTTTCCCGTTCTGCGGCGAAGGGCAGGGAGCGCGGCTGGCAGGAGGGCTATCGCTGGCGGGTGTCCGCATCAAAATCGTTTACATCCGATACGCGAATGCTGCTCTCGATGAGTCACAGCAACGACGGTAATTATCGCTCCATTCGCGATGCCGCCTGGGAGCATGACCGGCACCCCAACGACTGGCGGGAGATGACCCGCTACAGCGCGACGTTGTCTCAGCAGGCCGGCAGCGGCAGTCTGTCCTTTAACGGAATCTGGAGTGAGGACGTCCGCCATCACCGCTGGCGCTCATATCAGCTGGGCTATGCCAACCGCTATGGTCAGCTCAATTATTATCTGTATGCCCAGCAGAGCCAGGATATCCATCACCGCAATAATCAGGTGGTGGGCGTCTCCTTTTCGCTGCCGTTCGGGCAGGCGGGCAGCCTGACCACCCGCTTTAACCACGATAAAAACTACGGCAGCCAGCTGCAGTCCAGCTATACCGGCAGCGCTGGCGAGAAAAACGCCTTCAGCTACGGTTTGACCGCCAGCTACGACATGCCGCGGGAGAACCCAAATGAAGCCAGCGTTGCGGCCAACGGTAGCCTGCGGACGGATTATGCGTACCTGAACGCCAGCGCCAGCGCCGGCCGACACCAGCAGCAGTACTCGCTGGGGGCATCGGGCGCCCTGGTGGCGCATCAGGGCGGAATGACCGCCACTCCTGAGCTGGGGGAAACCTTCGCCATTGTGGAAGCGCCCGGTGCGGTGGGGGCCAGGGTGGCGAACCGCCTCGGACAGCCGATTAATCGCCAGGGTTTTACGATCATCCCTTACCTCGATCCCTTTACCGCTAACTGGCTGGATCTCGATCCGCAGGGGCTGAACGATCGTGTGGAGATAATCTCCAGCAGCACGACGGTGGTGCCCGATTCGGGTGCGGCGGTGAAAGTGAAATTTGCCACGCGCACCGGCTATCCCTGGTTTGCCCGTATCACGCTACCGAATGGTGAGGCGCCCCCGCTGGGCGCGGAGGTATTTGACGACAGCGAACGGGCGGTTGGCGCCGTCGGTCAGGGCGGGCTGTTGTATGCTCGCGTGCCGCAGACCCGCGGCAGCGTCTCGCTGGTCTGGGGGGCGCGCGCCTGGCAACGCTGCCGGATGGAGTATGCCATCCACGGCGATGCGGCGCAGCAGGATAGCAGTGGCATGCCGCATCAGGTCTGCCGGCCGGGATTAAAGGAGGAGTAACATGAAAATCATCATCGCGTCGGGCGTGTCGTTGCTGTTGGCCGGCGGCTACTGCGCCTCGCTTTCAGCGGCATGCCAGATGGTCAGCGGCAAAACTATCGAGTATTCAGTGAACGTCAGCCAGGCCAGTATCAACCTGGACGTCAGCAATCGCCCCGTCGGCTCTCTGCTGTATACCTATGGTGGGATGATTATCACCAATAATGAGCGCTGGGAGATTGCCTGCAGCGGCAGTGAGCCCGGCGGCTTTCAGAGTATTGGCGGCTCCCGGGTCGGCCCGGCGGGAAACGGCAAGCCTGGGGATATCTACAGCATCGACCGCCTGCCGGGTATTGGCTACAGCTTCCAGATGGGTGAGCAGGATGGCATTAATTTCGATCCCCTGTTCACTGCCTGGCCTTCGGCACCGGTATTTTCCGGCCAGCGCGCATTTCAGGCGGAAAATAAAAAACCGACTATTTATTTCTGGCGGATTGCCGACAACGGCGGTTTACCGCCGCCGGGTGAGTATTGCCTTAATGATTACCTCGGCGATATTTTCCTTGGGGGAGTGCAGGCGATGCGTTTCAGCGTCAGCGGGCTCTGTATTCAGGTCAAATCACCCACCTGTAAGGTTACTGACGACAGTAAAAATATTAACGTCTTCCTCGGGCGGCATAACAAAACCGCGTTTACCGGGCTTAACAGCACGACCGCGCCGGTGCCCTTTAACATCAACCTGACGAATTGTGAAAATGTGGGCAGCGTGTTTATGCAGTTTAACGCGACGGCAGATAGCGCCATGGCCGCCAACGAGGTGATTAAGATTGATGACCAGCCCGAGGGGGCAAGCGGGCTGGGGGTGCAGATCCTTACCGCCGGCGGCGCGCTGGTGCCGCTAAACCAGGTGAGCCAGCTCTGGTCCGGCAGTAAGGGCAGCCAGACGGACTACCGTTTTGCCTTTCAGGCCCGCTATATCCAGACGCAGCCGACGGTGAAGGCGGGCGAAGCGAACGCCAGCGCGACCTTCGTGGTGACCTATAACTGATCTGCCTGACGGCACTGCGCCGTCAGGCATGAGCCAGTAAAGGAAACATCAACTTCCTGTCTTTAAACAGGTTTTCCTTCTGGTCATAGATGAAGAGGATATCTTCTCCCTCAATCTTCTCATACTCGCCGAGCCGGTCTTCAGTGGGAGTAAAACCGAGTATGGCCTGGTGGACATGGTCATCGGCCAGCTCGTTGACCAGCACCGACAGACTTTTGCCTCCCTCGCAGAACAGGTCAAAGCAGATCAGCACCGGGCCGTTTTGCATGGCGATAACTACCGCCTCATTTTTCGCTGAGTAATAGACGAAATGCTTCATAAAGGCTGAGCAGTAAAACATCAGCAGGCCAAAGTTATGCTCCACCCGCAGCGGTGAGAACGGGTTGGATTTTTCATAGTAATGCCGGAGCAGGGCGACATCGTCTGCGCTGTCCATATCCAGTTTGCGAAAATCACCGGCGCGCGGGGAGACCGGCATAATATATTGATGCTCTTCGCTGCGGGTGAAGCCAAATTTGGGATAAAAATCCACTGTGGTGGGGTTGGCGAATAAAAAGAAGGCGTCCGCCTCCTGTTGCCAGTCCTGCAGAATGTGGTGGATAAGCTGGCCGGCTAATCCCTTATTACGGTGGTCCGGTTCGGTCATCACCGTGCCAATCTGAATATAACGCCGGGGCTGGCCCTGCCAGCGCAGGTCGATAATGTTGGCCGAGGCGTTAGCGATAACTTTATTGCGTTCGACAAAGGCGTAGGGGATATAGGCGTCGGTCCAGTAACCTTGCTGATACCACTCCTCAAAAGACAGATCAAAAGTCTTAACGGCAAGGTCAATGAAGCTTTTTCTTAATGTGTTATTTTCTCTGACTTGCTTCACTAATTGATAATTCATTGTCATAGTTCCTTCTCACTATGGCTTCTGAAAGCGACGACGTCGGCAAAGGCACTTGCGTCGAATGAGCGCTGTAAACGTAGCATATCTGGAAAAAGGATCCGCAATGTCGATGCTTAACCTTTGCCCCAGTCACAAATAACCGCATGCTGGCCCTGTCAGACCGGGCTGAACGCCCTGTTTGCGTTCGCTGTCGCCATAAAAAAGCGTGAACAAAAGGGAGAGGAGTGAAGGAAGGCAGAAAATGAACTGGCGATTTTATCGACAATCGGCCGCGTTGTAGAGGTCCGGTTTATTTATTTATGCATTAAACAGGAAATTTTACGCGTTGCGTCTAATAATAGAGTAGTCCCCAGCGTAAGGGCTGAATTTATCCTGGAATCGGCTTATAATAACGCGCTTTGTGACTGAGTATTACCGCACGAATTGGAAAAATACTACATGCAGGATCCGCTACTTTATTTCGCGGTTTTTGCTCAGCTATTATTGAGTGAATTAACAGGATTATTATGTCAAATTTACCCAAATTTTCCCGCGCGCTGTTGCACCCGCGTTACTGGCTATTGTGGCTGGGAATTGGCTTTTTGTGGCTGCTGGTGCAATTACCGTATCCGGTGATCTATCGCCTGGGGACTCGGCTTGGGCGGCTGGCAATGCGGGTGATGAAAAGCCGCGCGCGGATTGCCAGACGTAATCTCGAACTTTGTTTTCCCGAGATGAGCGCCGCCGACCGCGAGGCGCTGCTGGTGAAAAACTTTGAATCGCTGGGCATGGGGCTGATGGAAACCGGTATGGCCTGGTTCTGGCCGACGCACCGGGTGGCGCGCTGGACCGAGACCAGCGGCGTTAACGAGGTGATCGACCTCCTCGAACAAAAACAGGGCATCTTACTGATCGGTATCCATTTTCTGACCCTCGAAATGGGGGCCCGGATGTATGGCATGTTTACCCCCGGGATAGGCGTTTACCGGCCCAACGATAACCCGCTGATTGACTGGCTGCAGACCTGGGGACGCTTGCGCTCTAATAAGACGATGCTGGATCGAAAAAATCTGAAAGGGATGGTCAGGGCGCTAAAAGAGGGGGAGATCCTCTGGTACGCGCCGGATCATGATTACGGTCCGGCCAGCAGCGTCTTTGCGCCGCTATTTGCCGTCGAGCAGGCGGCGACCACCACCGGCACCTGGATGCTGGCGAAAATGTCCGGGGCGACAATTGTGCCATTTGTTCCGCGGCGCAAGCCCAACGGCATGGGGTATGAATTGATCTCTTTAACGCCGGAGCGCACCCCGCCGCTGGCGAGCGCTGAGGTTACGGCGGCCTGGATGAACCAGATTATCGAAAAATGCATTCTGATGGCGCCCGAGCAATATATGTGGCTGCACCGGCGCTTCAAGACGCGTCCGGAAGGGGTACCGCCGCGTTACTGAACGCTTCGGCTAAAAAATAAACGCATCGGTAGCAGGCTTAGCTTTTTGCGGCTATAGTGAAAGAGCCTGACTGAAGGCCTATTCCAAGGAGATTTTAGGATGAAAAAAGTGATAGTCGCGTTAGCCCTTTCAGCCGTTGCATTTGGCGCGTCCGCCGCGCAGTTGATCACCAAAGAAGAAGTGAAACACTTCAAACTGACCAAGGTCGGACCGATCTCGGTGGGGCCGTCTGGTGGCGAGTTCTCTTCGCCTTCCGATCTGCACGATCAGCTCTCTAAGCTGGCCGATGAGAAAGGCGGAAAGTACTACGTGATCACCGCTGCGCGTGAGCATGGCCCAAACTTTGAAGCCACAGCGGAAGTGTATAAATAACCTTTTTTAAAGCGTGCCATAGCGGCGCGCGACGCAATGAGCCTGGAGCGCGTTAAGCCTCCGGGCTTCTTTTTTTCCTGCGATCGGGATTGCCATTGGCAATGGCAACAGCGAAAACGCGTTTTTATCGCTATAGATAAATTTCATGAACACGATGTTAATGAAATATTGCTTTTTTCATCACTAAAAAGCGGATTCCGACCTAATGCCTGAGGGAGTGACCCCTGGCAAAAATAGGTAGGACAAATGTGTTATCATCGCGCCTTTCCCTTTTTGTCTGGGGCTTTCTTGTATGCTACAACCTGTTGTTCGCGTCGGTGAATGGCTGGTAACCCCCTCTGTAAACCAAATCAGCAGGAAGGGGCGCCAGCTTACCCTTGAACCGCGTTTAATCGATCTTCTGGTCTTTTTTGCCCGTCATCCGGGGGAAGTGCTTAGCCGGGACGAGCTTATCGAAAACGTCTGGACCCGGAACGTTGTGACCAGCCACGTCGTCACGCAGAGTATTTCTGAACTGCGCAAGTCGCTCAAAGACGGCGACGACGTGAGCCTTGAGTACATCGCGACGGTACCCAAACGGGGGTATAAACTCACGGTGCCGGTGATCTGGTGCACCGAAGAGGGAGAGGAACTCGCCCCGCAGGGGGAGACGCAGGCGGCTGCGCCGTCGACCGCGATCCCCGCGCCACCGGCTGCCGGCGGGCCGCCAGAAGCCCCCGACTCCACCGCCGATCTTACCGCGCCGGTGACAGCGCCGGCGGCGGCGCCCGCTGTCGCCAGCGCGCCGTCAGCCCGCAAACGCCTCACCACCGCCCTGGTGTGGGGGCTGTTCCTGTTGGCGCTGGGCACCTGTGTGGCGCTGGTGGCGCTGTCGAGCATGGAGTCGCGGCCGCCGGTCAACAAGGCGCGCCTGCTGCTCAATCCGCGCGATATCGATATCCACCTGGTGAATGGTAATTCCTGCGCCAACTGGTCGTCGCAGCACTCCTACGCCGTTGGGCTGGCCAGCCTGATCACCACCTCGCTGAACACCTTCTCGACCTTTATGGTGCATGACAAAACGGACTACAACATCAATGAGCCGAGCAGCTCCGGGAAAACGCTGACCATCGAGTTCGTCAATCAGCGCCACTATCGGGCGCAGCAGTGCTTTATGTCGGTCCAGCTGGTGGACAATGCCGACAGCTCGACGATGCTGGATAAACGCTACTTTGTGACCAACGATAACCAGCTCACCATCCAGAACGATCTGATGAACAGCCTGTCGGATGCCCTGGCGCAGCCGTGGCCGGCGCGGATGCAGGCGATGCTCAGGCAATATCAGCCTTCGCAGAGCGTGGCGTTAACCTATTTCTACCAGTCGCATCAGCTGTTAATGAAGGGCGATGTCGATTCATTAAGTAAAGCCAGTACCCTGCTGGATGATGTGATTAAGCGGGCGCCGGATTTTATTTACGCCTATGCCGAAAAAACGCTGGTGGATGTATTACGCCATTCGCAGCAGCCGCTGGACGATAAACAGCTGGCGGCCCTCTACAGTGAAGTTGAGCGGGTAGGGGAGATGCCGGGTATTAAAGACATGGCGATTTATTATCAAATAAAAGCGGTAGATTCGTTGGGTAGGGGTAAAGTCGATGAAGCGAATACCGCGATTAACAGCGCGATTGATTTAGAGATGTCGTGGCTGAATTATGTGCTGTTAGGCAAAGTCTATGAGATGAAAGGAGAGAACCGACTGGCTGCCGATTCTTACATCACTGCGTTTAATTTACGTCCTGGCGAAGATACCCTGTACTGGATTGAAAACGGTGTTTTCCAGACGTCAGTTAATCGGGTGGTACCGTATCTCGACAATTTTCTCTCTTCAGAATAAGTAAACCCTCATCATGCGCAAGGTTTTGGGCATGATGAGGTTAAATTTATGTTTCTCATGAAGTCTCCTGTTGTTATTTGTATTTAGCATTCAGGAGGCTTTAAATAACTCTTCAGTAACACTCACGCCTTCATCTAACTCCATGTAATTAAACGATGTTTATCTTTTTCTGATACCCTGTTGTCATGTTTATATGTTAAGCGAAAAAGGTCAAAATATCATTTGTCTGATGTTTGTTGTTATTTCACTTTATCTTTAGGACTTATCTCGTACAAATCAGTAATCTTGTTGGCAGTTGGTCGGGTCAATTAATGGTTCTGTATCATGATCTGTACCTCCCAAATAAACTTAGGAGAAAAACAACCATGAGTTCTGCCAAGAAGATCGGGCTATTTGCCTGTACCGGTGTCGTCGCCGGTAATATGATGGGGAGCGGTATTGCATTATTACCTGCGAACCTGGCCAGCATCGGTGGTATTGCCATTTGGGGCTGGGTAATTTCAATTATTGGTGCAATGTCGCTGGCTTATGTTTATGCCCGACTGGCGACTAAAAACCCGCAGCAGGGCGGCCCTATTGCCTACGCTGGGGAAATATCTCCGGCATTCGGTTTCCAGACTGGTGTCCTTTATTATCATGCAAACTGGATTGGTAACCTGGCCATCGGGATTACCGCCGTTTCTTATCTCTCTACGTTCTTCCCAATTTTAAATAACCCGGTGCCAGCAGGTATTGCCTGTATTGCCATCGTGTGGATCTTTACTTTCGTTAATATGCTCGGCGGGACCTGGGTCAGCCGTCTGACCACCATTGGTCTGGTACTGGTGCTTATTCCGGTAGTCATGACTGCGGTTGTCGGCTGGCACTGGTTTGATGTCGCTACCTATCAGGCGAACTGGAACACCTCCAGCACCACCGATAGCCACGCGGTCATCAAAAGTATCCTGCTCTGCCTGTGGGCCTTCGTTGGCGTAGAATCCGCTGCCGTGAGTACCGGGATGGTGAAAAACCCGAAACGTACCGTACCGCTGGCAACCATGCTGGGTACTGCGATGGCCGGTATCGTCTATATCGCCGCGACTCAGGTTATCGCCGGGATGTATCCTGCTTCTCAGATGGCTGCATCCGGTGCGCCGTTCGCGATTAGCGCCTCTACCATCCTCGGCGGCTGGGCTGCGCCGATGGTATCCGCTTTCACCGCCTTTGCCTGCCTGACGTCACTGGGCTCGTGGATGATGCTGGTTGGCCAGGCCGGTGTTCGCGCCGCCAACGACGGCAACTTCCCGAAAGTGTATGGCGAAGTTGATAGCAACGGTATCCCGAAAAAAGGCCTGCTGCTGGCCGCAGTGAAAATGACCGCGCTGATGGTGCTGATTACCCTGATGAACTCCGCCGGTGGTAAAGCCTCTGACCTGTTCGGCGAACTGACCGGTATCGCGGTACTGCTGACCATGCTGCCTTACTTCTACTCCTGTGTTGACCTGATTCGCTTCGAAGGCATCAACATCCGTAACTTCGTCAGCCTGATTTGTTCGGTACTGGGTTGCGTGTTCTGCTTCATCGCGCTGATGGGCGCAAGCTCCTTCGAACTGGCCGGCACCTTTATCGTTAGCCTGATTATCCTGATGTTCTACGGTCGCAAAATGCACCAGCGCCAGAACAACGCATCAGATAACAACAGCCCCGCTAACGCGCACTAATCAGTAACCCGTTTTCCTGAGGCTCCTTCCATCACCTGTCATCACGCGACGGGAGGGGCTTTCTACATCTGGAGATTTGACTATGAACGTTATTGCAATCATGAATCACATGGGTGTTTACTTCAAAGAAGAACCCATCCGTGAACTGCATCGTGCTCTCGAACGCCTGGACTTCCGTATTGTCTACCCGAACGACCGTGACGACTTATTAAAACTGATCGAAAACAACTCTCGTCTGTGCGGCGTGATCTTCGACTGGGATAAATACAATCTCGAACTGTGCGAAGAAATCAGCAAAATGAATGAGTACATGCCGCTGTACGCGTTCGCTAACACCTACTCTACCCTGGACGTTAGCCTCAACGATCTGCGCATGCAGGTTCGCTTCTTCGAATATGCGCTGGGCGCCGCGGAAGATATCGCGAACAAAATCAAACAGAACACTGACGAATATATCGACACCATTCTGCCGCCGCTGACCAAAGCGCTGTTCAAATATGTCCGTGAAGGCAAATACACCTTCTGCACCCCAGGCCACATGGGCGGTACCGCGTTCCAGAAAAGCCCGGTAGGTAGCATCTTCTATGATTTCTTTGGCCCGAATACCATGAAATCCGATATCTCCATTTCGGTTTCTGAACTGGGTTCTCTGCTGGACCACAGCGGCCCGCACAAAGAAGCGGAAGAGTATATCGCTCGCGTCTTTAACGCAGAACGCAGCTACATGGTCACCAACGGCACTTCTACCGCTAACAAAATCGTCGGCATGTACTCCGCGCCGGCCGGTAGCACCGTGCTGATCGACCGTAACTGCCACAAATCGCTGACTCACCTGATGATGATGAGCGACATTACGCCGATCTACTTCCGTCCGACCCGTAACGCCTACGGTATCCTCGGCGGCATCCCGCAGAGCGAATTCCAGCACGCGACTATCGCCAAGCGCGTGAAAGAGACCCCGAATGCGACCTGGCCGGTACACGCGGTGATCACCAACTCAACCTATGATGGTCTGCTGTATAACACCGACTTCATCAAGAAAACCCTGGATGTGAAATCCATCCACTTTGACTCCGCATGGGTGCCTTACACCAACTTCTCGCCGATCTATGAAGGCAAATGCGGGATGAGCGGCGGCCGCGTCGAAGGGAAAGTGATTTACGAAACCCAGTCCACGCATAAACTGCTGGCGGCGTTCTCCCAGGCGTCGATGATCCACGTGAAAGGCGACGTAAATGAAGAGACCTTCAACGAAGCCTACATGATGCACACCACCACTTCCCCGCACTACGGGATCGTGGCGTCCACCGAAACCGCGGCAGCAATGATGAAAGGCAACGCCGGTAAGCGCCTGATCGACGGCTCTATCGAACGTTCCATCAAGTTCCGTAAAGAGATCAAACGCCTGAAAGGCGAGTCTGACGGCTGGTTCTTCGACGTCTGGCAGCCGGAGCATATCGATGGTCCTGAATGCTGGCCGCTGCGTTCCGACAGCGCATGGCACGGTTTCAAAAACATCGATAACGAGCACATGTATCTCGACCCGATCAAAGTCACGCTGCTGACGCCGGGGATGAAGAAAGACGGCACCATGGATGACTTCGGTATTCCGGCGAGCATCGTGGCGAAATATCTCGACGAACACGGCATCGTGGTAGAGAAAACCGGTCCGTACAACCTGCTGTTCCTGTTCAGCATCGGTATCGACAAAACCAAAGCGCTGAGCCTGCTGCGTGCGCTGACCGACTTCAAACGCGCGTTCGACCTGAACCTGCGGGTGAAAAACATGCTGCCGTCTCTGTACCGTGAAGATCCTGAATTCTATGAAAACATGCGTATTCAGGACCTGGCGCAGAACATTCACAAACTGGTTGAGCATCACAACCTGCCGGACCTGATGTTCCGCGCCTTCGAAGTGCTGCCATCCATGGTGATGACCCCGTATGCCGCGTTCCAGAAAGAGCTGCACGGTCAGACGGAAGAGGTTTACCTCGAAGAGATGGTCGGCCGCGTCAACGCCAACATGATCCTGCCGTATCCTCCGGGAGTTCCGCTGGTGATGCCGGGGGAGATGATCACCGAGGAGAGCCGTCCGGTGCTGGAGTTCCTGCAGATGCTGTGCGAAATCGGTGCCCACTACCCGGGCTTCGAAACCGATATCCACGGCGCATACCGTCAGGCGGATGGTCGTTACACCGTTAAAGTGCTGAAAGAAGAAAACAACAAGTAATAGACGCACACCAGGGAAGTGGCTTGCCACTTCCCTTTTTTCACGCTGCAAGGAGAACCTATGAAAACACCCTCACAGCCGCGCGCGATTTACTACATCGTTGCGATCCAGATCTGGGAGTACTTCAGCTTTTACGGCATGCGTGCCTTACTCATCCTTTATCTCACCCACCAGCTTGGCTTTGACGACAGCCACGCCATCAGTCTGTTCAGCGCTTACGCATCTTTAGTTTACGTTACCCCTATTCTCGGCGGCTGGCTTGCCGACCGCCTGCTCGGCAACCGCACGGCGGTGATTGCCGGGGCGCTGTTAATGACCCTCGGCCACGTGGTGCTGGGCGTCGAGTCGACCTCCGCATGGAGTCTGTACGTCGCGCTGGCGATCATCATCTGCGGCTACGGCCTGTTCAAATCCAATATCAGCTGCCTGCTCGGCGAACTGTACGCTCACGACGACCCGCGTCGCGACGGCGGTTTCTCGCTGCTGTACGCTGCCGGCAACGTCGGGTCGATCGCCGCGCCCATCGCCTGCGGACTGGCGGCGCAGTGGTACGGCTGGCATATCGGCTTTGCGCTGGCGGGGATCGGCATGTTTATCGGCCTGATGATTTTCTTAAGCGGCAGCCGCCATTTCCGGCATACCCGCGGCGTCGATAAACCGGCGCTGCGGGCAGTGAAATTCGTACTGCCGACCTGGGGCTGGCTGCTGGTGATGCTGTGCCTGGCGCCGGTGTTCTTCACGCTGCTCCTGCAAAACAACTGGTCCGGCTATCTGCTGGCGATCGTCTGCCTGTTCGCCGCCCAGATGGTGGCGCGGATCATGATCAAAGCCCCGGAGCATCGTCGCGCGCTGTGGCAGATCGTCCTGCTGATGCTCGCCGGAACGCTGTTCTGGGTGCTGGCGCAGCAGGGCGGCAGCTCAATTAGCCTGTTTATCGACCACTTCGTCAATCGTCGCCTGCTGAACTGGGACGTGCCGACCGCGCTGTTCCAGTCGGTTAACGCGGTGGCGGTGATGGCGGCTGGCGTGGTGCTGGCGTGGCTGATGCGCCCGGAAGGCAGCGTGCGTTCGGTGCTGCGTGTCTGGCTGAAATTCGCCTTCGGCCTGCTGCTGATGGGCGGCGGCTTTATGCTGCTGGCGCTCAATGCCCGCCACGGCGCCGCTGACGGCCAGGCCTCGATGGGCATGATGGTCGCCGGGCTGGCGATGATGGGCTTTGCCGAACTGTTTATCGACCCGGTGGCGATGGCGCAAATCACCCGTCTGAACATGCCCGGCGTCACCGGCGTATTAACCGGCATTTATATGCTGGCCACCGGCGCGGTGGCCAACTGGCTGGCGGGCGTGGTCGCCCAACAAACCACCGAATCGCAAATCAGCGACACGGCGATTGCCGCCTATCAGCATTTCTTCTCGCAGATGGGCGAATGGACCCTCGGCTGCGTGGCGGTGATGGTCATTATCGCCTTTGCCGCGGCCTGTAGCGTCGGCAAACGCCGTGCGGCTGCCGGTGAAGTTCCCGGCGGCGGCGCCTGACGCTCGTCCCGGCTGGTGGCGTAAACGCTTTATCCGGGCCGCGATTCGTCGCCCCGGTAAGCGCAGCGCGACCGGGGGCATGACATCAACAGCGGAGCGCGAAGTCGCTCCTTGCACAGCGTAGTGAACAGGAGGAGGATATTCTGGCAGGCGCGGAAGCCAACGATAAAAAATACCGTTAGTGAAGGCATAGCTGAGTGAGATCAGCTTGAAGTGAAGCCAGAGTCGTTACTCTTGTTCTTCGGCGTCAGGCCGGGAGCAGGCCGCGCGGAAGGGTGACCTGGTTCAATTTATCGAAGCTAGTTTGAAAGCAAGGTTATGAGGAATCCATATGTCTGAACAACAAGCACAAGGTGCCGATGAGGCCATTGACCTTAATAATGAACTGAAAACTCGTCGCGAAAAACTGGCTGCGCTGCGTGAGCAGGGCGTAGCCTTCCCCAACGACTTCCGTCGCGATCACACCTCTGACCAATTGCACGCTGAATTCGATGCGAAGGACAACGATGAACTCGCTTCCCTGAACGTTGAGGTTGCGGTGGCCGGCCGGATGATGACCCGCCGCGTGATGGGCAAAGCCTCCTTCGTCACCCTCCAGGACGTCGGCGGCCGCATTCAGCTGTACGTCGCGCGCGATGATCTGCCGGAAGGCGTCTACAACGAACAGTTTAAAAAATGGGACCTCGGCGACATCATCGCCGCCCGCGGCAAACTGTTCAAAACGCAAACCGGCGAACTCTCGATCCACTGCACCGAGCTGCGTTTGCTGACCAAAGCCCTGCGCCCGCTGCCGGATAAATTCCACGGCCTGCAGGATCAGGAGGTCCGCTATCGCCAGCGTTATCTGGATCTGATCGCCAACGAAGAGTCGCGTCATACGTTCCGTATCCGTTCGCAGATCCTCGCCACCATGCGTCAGTTCATGGTGGCCCGCGGCTTTATGGAAGTGGAAACCCCGATGATGCAGGTGATCCCTGGCGGCGCGTCCGCCCGTCCGTTTATCACCCATCACAACGCCCTGGATCTGGATATGTACCTGCGCATCGCGCCGGAACTGTATCTGAAACGTCTGGTGGTCGGCGGTTTCGAACGCGTGTTTGAAATCAACCGTAACTTCCGTAATGAAGGGATCTCCGTACGCCATAACCCAGAGTTCACCATGATGGAACTGTATATGGCGTATGCGGATTACAAAGACCTGATCGAACTGACCGAGTCGCTGTTCCGCACCCTGGCGCAGACGGTGCTGGGCAAAACCGAAGTGCCGTATGGCGACCAGGTGTTTGACTTTGGCAAGCCGTTTGAAAAACTGACCATGCGTGAAGCGATCAAGAAACACCGTCCGGAAACCAACATGGCGGATCTGGATAACTTCGACGCAGCGAAAGCGCTGGCGGAATCTCTCGGTATTCAGGTAGAGAAAAGCTGGGGTCTGGGGCGTATCGTCACCGAAATCTTCGATGAAGTGGCGGAAGCACACCTGATCCAGCCAACCTTTATCACCGAATACCCGGCGGAAGTTTCCCCGCTGGCGCGCCGCAACGACGTCAACCCGGAAATCACTGACCGCTTCGAATTCTTCATCGGCGGCCGCGAAATCGGTAACGGTTTCAGCGAGCTGAACGATGCCGAAGACCAGGCGCAGCGCTTCCAGGATCAGGTGAACGCCAAAGCGGCGGGCGATGACGAAGCGATGTTCTACGACGAAGACTACGTGACCGCCCTCGAGTACGGCCTGCCGCCGACCGCCGGTCTGGGTATCGGTATCGACCGCATGGTGATGCTGTTTACCAACAGCCATACTATCCGCGACGTGATCCTCTTCCCGGCCATGCGTCCGCAGAAGTAATCCGTTACACGCTCTCCCGGCCTGCGCCGGGAGGGCCTGTGTGCATTATTTCCTTCCTGTCGTTTTCCCTGCTTTATGAACCGCTAACCGCTATTTATCGGGATGTTTTGCCGTGGCCAGACGCGCGACAATAGGGGCCATTTCGCAAGGAGACGCTATGAGCAAATTCGGTATTGCCCTCATGACCGCGGCGGCTATTAGCCTGCTGAGCGGCTGCCAGGCAGCGAAGGAGAAGCATCCGACGCAGGAGGAACTGATCCGCCAGATGCAGCAGCGGGCCGCGGCCCCGGATACGCACCCACTGCCGCCGGGCAAAGCCACGCAGGAGCAACTGATGCGCTACGCCTTCGCGCTCAGAGAGGCGGTTATGGTTCAATTGCCCAACAGCGCGCGCTACCAGGGGAAAATATGCTCCGTGCGGCTGTCGCTTAACCGCAGTGCAAAACTGACCGGACTGCAGCAGGAGGGGGGCGATCCGGCGTTCTGCGCGGTAGTGAGCGATGCTGTACTGCGCACAACCTTCCCGCCTTTTGCCAGCGAAGGGGTCTACCAGATCTTTAACCATCCGCTACTGGATTTTAAGCCTTAGCGCACCCGGCTTTCCGCCCCCGCCGGCCGGCAGGGGCGATGCGATTACAATACTTTTTGCAACGTGCCGCGCTGGCTGCCGTTTTTCCAGACGCCGTTAAAGGCGTCGTTGAGGGTAAACGCTGAGTTTTGCACCCGGAAGGTCAATTTGCCCTGGCTGGCTTTCGCGTCCTCAACCAGATGGCCGCGGGTTTTCACCGTTTTAGCGGTGACGACAATCTCATCAATTTTATTGCCATACTCCGTATAAACATACCAGGTGCCCACCCAGGGGTCGAAGCCGCTGCTGGCGTGCTGCGCGGCGGCGGCATTCTCAGCTTTGGATTTATGAATATCGCAGGTGGTCCCGTCGGTCATCTGCGTGCAGCCGGAACGTTCAAGCTGTTCCCGGTATTTCGCGCTAATGGCATGGGCCGGCGCGGCGGCGATCAGCGCCAGGGTCAGGGTGGTGAAAAGCCAGGTCTTATTCATCTTCTTGTTTCTCATCGCGATAGCGGCGTGCAGGGTCAAAGAGAGTGATATACATCGTTGTATTCTCCCGTTGGCGTCATAATAAAATAACCTCAGCCCTTCCTGAAAATAATAAACAGGACGCTGAAGGGTTATTTATTGGTAAAACATCAAGGCCGAATGCTTATTTTACAGGCCGACCTTCCCGCTGCTTGTCATATTATTGCAGAGAGAATGTTAATTATTTGATGTTTTAAAAGTGGTTATTTGTCATTCAGGCAAATAACAGCAGGCCTGGCCTGGGCGCACGGCAAAAGCCCGCGCCGGTGCAGTGTTGAGTTTTTTTCATATTGCTATCATCATATTTCGAATGAAAGGGATAACCTCGAAAGCGGGTTATTAAGCCAGTAATTTTTATCCGCAAAATAAGCCGGCGGCAAGCATTATTTCCATTTATTTTTCAGGGTTACCTGAAATAGCGAATATACCGCCAGCGTAATGATGAATTTCCATCATTTCTCCGTTTTCATCGTCGGTCGTCGCCTGCTTATAGTGACGCCAAACAAGACCACAGAGTGGAAAGGAGAACAAGATGGCGACAGAGCATCTGCAGTGGGGCGTGAGCCCCCTGTGCTGGACTAACGATGTGCTGGAGGATTTAGGCGGTGATATTCCCCTGGATACCTGCCTGCGCGAGGCGCGGGAGGCGGGCTATCAGGGCATTGAATTAGGACGGAAATTTCCCCGCCAGGCAGAAACGCTGGGCCCGCTGCTGGCGGCGGCCGACCTGCGCCTGGCGTCCGGCTGGTACAGCGGCTTGCTGGCCGACCGCAGCGTGGAAGCGGAGCTGGAGGCGGTGCGGGAGCACGCGCAGCTCCTCCGGCAGCTCGGCGCGAGGGTGATGGTTTACGGCGAGTGCGGGCAACTGCCGGGTGAAACCCCGCTTGATGAGCCTATTTCACTCTCGCCGCCGTTAAGCCGTGTCAGCCTGGCGGCGTATTGCCACAAGCTAAATACCTTTGCCGACCTGCTGCTGCGCGACTATGGCCTCCAGCTGGCCTATCACCATCATCTGATGATGCTGGTGGAGCACGATGACGAGCTGGAGCGGTTTCTGTCCCATACCCATGACAACGTCGGGCTGGCGTTTGATACCGGACACGCCTTTGTCGCCGGGGTCGAGATCCCGCGCGTGCTGCAAAAATATGGCCACCGTATCCGCCATCTGCATCTGAAAGACGTCCGTCCGCAGGTGCTGGGGCGCCTGTATCGTGAAAACCTGAGCTTTAACGAGGCGGTGCGCGCCGGACTGTTTACCATTCCCGGCGACGGCTGCATCGACTATACGCCGATCCTCGACTTTGTCCGGGACAGCGACTATCGCGGCTGGCTGATTATCGAAGCCGAGCAGGACCCGACGATGGCGCCGCCGCTGGCCACCGCCCGCCGCGCCTTTGCCTGGCTGGCACACCATTTATCTTCCCCTTCACCGTCAGAGGAGCACGCAGCATGAGCGCGCGGTTAAATATCGGTCTTATTGGCTCGGGTTTTATGGGGCAGGCGCACGCCGACGCGTACCGTCGCGCGGCCATGTTCTATCCCGATCTGCCGAAGCGCCCGCATCTCTACGCGCTGGCGGATCAGGATCAGGCGCTGGCCGAACGCCATGCGGCGAAACTGGGGGCAGAAAAGGCCTACGGCGACTGGCGCGAGCTGGTAAACGATCCACAGGTTGACGTGGTGGATATCACCTCGCCGAACCATCTGCACTACACGATGGCGATGGCGGCGATCGCGGCGGGTAAACATGTCTATTGCGAGAAGCCGCTGGCGGTTAACGAGCAGCAGGCGCAGGAAATGGCGCAGGCGGCGCGGCGAGCGGGCGTGAAGACCATGGTGGCCTTTAACAACATTAAAACCCCGGCGGCGCTGCTGGCAAAGCAGATTATCGCCCGGGGCGATATTGGCGAACCGGTGCGCTTTCGCGGCACCTTTGATCAAGGGTTTTATAACGACCCGAACCTGCCCTGGTCCTGGCGCTGCTCGAAAACCCTCGGCGGCAGCGGGGCGCTTGGCGACCTCGGCGCCCATACCCTGTCCGTCGCCCAGTTTTTGCTGGGCGGGATCCGCGAAGTGACCGCCAGCGCGCAAACCTGCCTGCGACAGCGTCCGGTACCGCAGAGCGATGCCGGGTATGCCAGCCGGGTCGCGGCCGATGCCGAGTGGCGGGAAGTGGAAAATGACGATCAGGTTCAGTGCCTGGTCACTTTCGACAGCGGTGCGGCGGGAGTGATAGAGGCCTCGCGCATTGCCGCCGGGCGGATCTTCGGCGTGTTCTGGGAGGTCTCCGGCACCGAAGGCACGCTGTATATGGACGGGGAGCGCTTTAACGAACTGCAGGTGTATCGCTTCAACGATGATAAACACGACCGCGGCTTTAAGACGCTGTATGCCGGGAGCCAGATCCCGGCCTATGCCGGCTTCTTCGGCTTCGATTTTGGCGGCGGCGGGCTGGGCTATTTTGACGTCAAGGTGATCGAAGTACATGACCTGGTGCAGGGGATCTGCGGGGACGACGACTGCTATCCCAACTTTGAATTTGGTTTGCAGAATCAGCGCGTGCTGTCGGCGATTGAATCCTCGATGGCCAGCCGTCGCTGGGTGAACGTGGTTAAAGACTAAGGAGCCGCTATGTTTCCCTCACACTTACCGACCCCGCGCCGCCCGGCGGCGCAGAGCATTCCCTCCCTGCGCTGGGGCATTATCGGTCCCGGCTGGATCGCCGAGCGCTTTATTCATGCATTGAAAACCTACAGCCGGCAGCAGGTGGTGGCGGTGGCCTCCCGCAGCCAGGCGAAGGCCGAGCGGGTGGCCGCGGAATGGGGTATCCCCCAGGCTTACGGCCAGGTGGAGGAGATGCTGGCGCGTCCGGATATTGATGCGGTGTATATTGCAACGCCGCACAACCATCATTTTCCCGACGGCATGCAGGCGCTGAAGGCGGGAAAACACGTGCTGATTGAGAAGCCCTTCGCGCTCAACCTTGGCGAAGGGCGTGAGCTGCAGGCCGAAGCCGCCCGCCAGGGAAAACTGGCGCTGGAGGCGATGTGGTGCGATTACGCGCCGAAATATGATGTGATCCGCCAGCTGCTGGCGGATGGGGCGCTCGGTGACCTGCATACCCTGCTGGCCGATCACGGCGAGTATTTCACCCCCGACCACCGCATCTTCAATGCCGACCTTGCCGGCGGGCCGATGATGGATCTCGGCAGCTATCTGACCTCGTTTGCGCTGATGGTGGGCGGCATGCCGCAGGAGATTGTCGCCCGCGGCAGCGCTACGGCGGAGGGGCTTAACGGCCAGACGTCGATGCTGTTCGGCTGGCAGAACGGGATGCAGGGGTTGTTAAACACCACATTATTCAGCAACACGCCGGGCGGGGCGGTGGTGGCCGGACGTCAGGCGACCCTGACGATCGACGGCCAGTTTTACGCCCCCGGCGGCTTCACGCTCGCCGCCAGCCAGGGCGGGCAGGCGCTGCGCTGGGAAGAGCCGCGCAATCGCTACGACCAGCTGTTCTGGCAGGCGGAGCATTTTGCCTGGTGCATCGGGCAGGGGTTGCAGGACTCGCCGCTGCGGCCGCTCAGTCGGGTGCTGCAGAATCTGCAGGTGATGGATGAGGTGCGGCGCCAGGTGGGCGCGGTGTTTAACGAAGAACGCTAAGGAGCCGGCCGGGCGTTGGTTTGCAGATAGGGCGAGCGTGTCTGCCATTGCCCGGCACCAGGACGCGCACAGTGCCGGATGTCTGGTGCCCGGCGGCGCTGCGCTTGCGCGGGCCTACGATTTTACTGCAACTGTTTGATATTAAAGAGGATTAATGCCTGTGTTATGTAGGCCGGGCAAGGCGTCGCCGCCGCCCGGCATAAAAGCAGCTCCGCGTCGGCTGTTCTTGCCCGGCGGCGCTGCGCTTGCGCGGGCCTACAATTTTACTACAACCTTTTGATATTACAGTGTATTAATGCCTGTGTTATGTAGGCCGGGCAAGGCATCGCCGCCGCCCGGCATAAAATCGGCTCCGCACCCGCTGTTCTTGCCCGGCGGCGCTGCGCTTGCGCGGGCCTGGGATTTTACTGCAACCGTTTGATATTACAGTGTATTAATGCCTGTGTTATGTAGGCCGGGCAAGGCGTCGCCGCCGCCCGGCATAAAACGGCTCCGCGTCGGCTGTCCTTGCCCGGCGGCGCTGCGCTTGAACGGGCCTGGGATTTTACTGCAACCGTTTGATATTACAGTGTATTAATGCCTGTGTTATGTAGGCCGGGCAAAGCGTCGCCGCCGCCCGGCATAAAGGCTGGTACTGCGCCAGATAGCGGTTGCCTCGTACCCGCTCAGCGACAGTCGTCGACGGCGACAAACTGGCCGCGCTGCAGGGACTGAACCGCCGCTTCGGCAATGGCCTGCGCCTGCAGGCCGTCCAGCAGGCCGGGCAAATCGGCCACGGTTTCACCATTCAGAGAACGAATAAAGGCGTCAAGATGCTGGTAATAAGATCCCTGTACCCGGCTGAACCAGTCCGGCCACAGGCCCGGCTCAATGCGCTGATTGCCGCGCCACAGGGTAGGGCCCGCCGGCGACTGGCTGCCGGACTCCAGCGCGCCTTCGGCGCCCAGCAGCGTGATCCGTTCATCGTACCCGTGGCCGGTGCGGCGGGTGTTGTCCAGCTGCGCCAGCGCGCCGCCGCGCATCTGCATCATCAGGATGGAGGTGTCGACATCGCCAAATTCGGCGATGTCTGGCAGGGCCAGCGCCGCGCCCATCGCCGCCACGGTGCACACCTCATCGCCGGTGAGAAAGCGCAGGAGATCGAAGAAGTGGATCGCCTGATCGCGCATCTGGCCGCCGGAGCTGCGCAGATAATCGAGCGGCGGCATGCTGGAGGCGCGGCAGACCATCTGCACCAGCTCAACCCGGCCGATCAGCCCTTGCTCCAGCTGGCGGCGGAGCTGCTGATGGCTGCTGTCGAAGCGCCGGTTAAAGCCGACGGTCACCGGCACGTTCAGGGGGAGCACCCGCTCCACCACCTCACGGGCGCGCGCCAGGGAGAGGTCGATCGGTTTTTCGCAATAGACCGCCTTGCCCGCCCGGGCGGCGGCTTCCAGCAGTTCGGCATGCGACGGGGTGGAGCTGGCGATCAGCACCGCGTCGATGGCGTCGCTGTGGATCGCCTCGCTCACCGTCACCGCCCGGGCGCCATAGCGGGCGGCCAGCGCCTGGGCGCGCTCCGGGGCGGCATCGGCCACCATCGTCAGCGCACTTCCTTCATGACGGGCAACACTGGCGGCATGAACCTGACCGATAAAACCACTGCCTATCAGGGCAAAACGTTTGCAGATCATTTTTTTCTCCAGAAGAAGAAGGGGACGCTGCCACCATAATCGGTTTGCTAAACTTACTGACACTGCCGTTTTGATGGATTTCCATCATGAAGAGAGGGGCGATGAAAAACATGTCACTGGCGATGCTGGCCAGACAGATTGGCGTCGGCGTGGCTACCGTTGATCGGGTGCTGAACGAGCGCGGCGGCGTATCGCCGCAGACTACGCGCAAAGTGCTGCAGGCGGCGCGCGAGGCGGGGCTGAAGCGGATCCTGCCGGAAGAGCACCGCTTTCCCTGGCAGGTTGAGGTCTTTCTCAGCAGCAATGACTCGTTCTTCTTTCCGCAGCTGGCGCAGGATTTTGCCGCCGTGGCGGATAGCCTCGGCTATCGCCGTCTGACCCTGCACCGCACCTTTGTCCCGGAGTCGCAGCCGACGACCCTGGCCCGGCGCATTGTGCGCAGCTGCCAGCAGCGTCAGGGGATTATCGTCTTCGGCAATGACCATCCCGCGGTGCACGACGCGCTGCGCCGCTGCAGGGAGGCGGGCGTTCCGGCGATCACCCTGGCGACGGACCTGCCGGGCGCCGACCGGCTCTGCCACGTGGGGATCAATCAGCTGCAGGCTGGCCGCACGGCGGGGTTAATGCTGGGGAGAATGACGCCGCGGCCCGGCGAGGTGCTGATGGTCAGCGGCCGGCAAGATTACAGCGCGCATCGCCTGCGCATTCAGGGGTTCCGCGAGGTGCTGAGCCAGCGCTTTCCCCACCTGCAGCTCAGCGACGTGCTGGCGGGCGAGGAGCGGCGGGAGCAGATCACCCGCCTGCTGGAACAGGCCCTGTGCCGCAGCCGGAATATTGTGGGGATCTATAACACCGGGCTTGGCAATACCCAAATTGCCGAGGCGCTGGCCCGCCACCGCCGCGAAGGCGACGTCTGCTGGATCACCCATGAGCGTTACAACACCACCCGCCAGCAGCTGGCGAAGGGGAGTCTGGCGTTAACGCTCGATCAGAACACCCGACAGCACGCCCAGCTGGCGATCGACCTGATGCTGCGCCATCTGGAGTCCGGCTATCAGCCGCAAACCTATGCCGACGGTAAAGTCGACTTTATCCTCTACAGCGCCGAAAACGTCGACTGAGACGGTCGGCGCGTCTTCCTCCCGACCCCCGATGACTCCCGGCGGGTAAATGCCACCCCGTGTGGAGTGAGATCGCGTCAAAGCGTTGTCTGCCTCTCATTTTTCGCTCATTTATGCAGCAATGTTAGATGTCTGTCAAAATTCTGTTACTGCATAGTTTTAAAATTTTCATTTCAGTTATTTACTTATAAAAGTTTCAAATGTCTTGTTAATGAAATAAATGGTCTGTAATTCGCGGTGCGGCATAAATGGACTGACGTTTCAAAAAAGTGATGATAAAACAGCCGTCATTTGTGATTCCGATCACGACGAATGGCGAAAAACACCGCCGACCCGTCGCCATCACAGCAGACATTTGCCGCAATCTGACTGAAATTAATTTTTCATTTTGTTTCATTCACCGGCGTACCTACAAAATCAAGGATCAACTATGAATATTAAGAAAACGATTGTTGCCTCTTTGTTAGCCTGCATGCTGCCTGCGGTGGTTATGGCAAAAGACGTCTCTATTGGCGTCTCAATGGCGCTGTTTGACGATAACTTCCTGACGATCCTGCGGACCTCGATGCAAAAAGAGATGAAAAAAGATGGCGTTAAATCGCAGATCGAGGACGCGAAAGGCGATGTATCCCAACAGCTGCAGCAGGTGCAGAACTTTATCGGTCAGGGGGTGGACGCCATTATCGTCAACCCGGTGGATACCAACGCGGTGAAACCGATCATGGATCAGGCCACCAAAGCCGGGATCCCGCTGGTATTTGTGAACCGCCGTCCGCAGGCGGAGCTGACCGACAAGATGGCCTATGTGGGGTCGGATTCCATTCTCGCCGGCCGTCTGCAGATGGAAGCGCTGGCGAAAGCGATGAACGGTAAGGGCAATGTGGCGATCCTGCTCGGCGACCTGGCGAATGAATCCACTCGCGACCGCACCAAAGGGGTGGAAGAGGTCGTCGCCAAATACCCGAACATCAAAATCGTCCAGAAGCAGACCGCGAAATTTACCCGCAATGACGCGGTGGACGTGGTCAGCAACTGGATGACCAGCGGTGAGGATATCCAGGCCATCGCCTCCAACAACGATGAAATGGCGATCGGCGCCCTGCAGGCGCTGGGCAAAAACCCGAACCATATTCTCATCGCCGGCGTGGATGGCACCCCGGATGCCCTGCAGATGCTGAAGAGCGGCAAGATGATCGCCACCATCTTCCAGGATGCGAAAGGCCAGGGTGAAGGCGCAGTCGACGCGGCCATCAAGCTGGCGAACGGCGAGAAAGTGGAAAAAATCATCGACGTGCCGTATCAGCTGATCACCAAAGAGAACATGGCTGAATTTACCAACCGTAATCAGAAATAGTCCTGGCCAACCTGTGGTACGGAGGTGGATGTATGAACGCTTTTGCCCTTGAAGCCGAAGGTATCAGTAAGTTCTTCCCCGGCGTGAAGGCGCTCGATAACGTCTCATTGCGCGTGCGTCCGGGAACGGTGCATGCCCTGATGGGCGAGAACGGCGCCGGTAAATCCACGCTGATGAAGTGCCTGATCGGTATCTATCGCCCCGATAAAGGATCCATTCGCGTGAAAGGTGAGCCGGTGGAGTTTACCGACACCATGGATGCACTGCGCTCGGGGATCTCAATGATCCACCAGGAGCTGAATCTGGTGCCGCATATGACGGTGGCGGAGAATATCTGGCTGGGGCGCGAGCCGATGAAGTACGGCTTTGTCGACCACGGCCAGCTGACCCGCCAGACCCAGGCGCTGCTGGATAAGCTCAATATCCGCTTAACCGCCGACCGGCTGGTGGGCGACCTGAGCATCGCCGCCCAGCAGATGGTGGAGATTGCCAAAGCGGTCTCGTGGAACGCGGATATCGTGATCATGGATGAGCCGACCTCGGCGCTGACCGAAGGCGAGGTGGCGCACCTGTTCACCATCATCCGCGACCTGCGCGCCCAGGGCAAAGCGATCATCTATATCAGCCACAAAATGGATGAGATCTTTGCCATTACCGACGAGATCAGCGTGTTTCGCGATGGCACCTGGGTGGGGAGCAAAAACACCACCGAATTTACCCGCCAGTCGCTGATCACCCAGATGGTGGGCCGCGAATTAACCCAGCTGTTTCCGAAATTTAATAACACCATCGGCGAAGAGGTGCTAACGGTGCGCAACCTGACGCGCCAGGGCGTGTTTCATGACGTCAGCTTTAGCGTGCGGCGGGGCGAGATCCTTGGCGTGGCCGGGCTGGTGGGCGCCGGGCGCAGCGAGGTGATGGAAAGCCTGTTCGGTATGGAACGCTTCGACAGCGGCGAAGTGCTGATCGACGGAGCGCCGGTGACCATTGATTCCCCCTCCGTGGCGATTGAAAAGGGGATGGCGTTATTAACCGAAGACCGCAAAAAGTCGGGCCTGTTTCTGGTGCTGTCGGTGCTGGAAAATATGAGTATCGTCAAAATGCCGGAATATATCGGCAAGAGCGGTTTTGTCCAGCACGTGAAAATGGCCGAAGACTGCATGGAGCAAATTCGCCGGCTCAATATTAAAACGCCGACGATGGATCAAATTATTAATAACCTCAGCGGGGGGAATCAGCAAAAAGTCCTGATTGCGCGCTGGTTGTTAGCGCAACCGAAAATCTTAATTCTCGATGAGCCGACCCGCGGTATCGACGTCGGGGCGAAGGCGGAGATTTATCATCTAATCAGTGAACTGGCGAATCGGGGGGTGGCGGTGATTATGGTCTCCTCTGAGCTGCCGGAAATCCTTGGCATGAGTGACCGGGTCATGGTGATGCATGAAGGCCGTATCACCGGCATCCTGGAAAAAGACGAAGCCGACCAGGAAACCATTTTGTCGTTGGCATCCCATTGAGGCACAGAGAATGAGTAATATGAAATTAACGGCGGCTCCGGCCAGCGAGGGTACCTCCTTCTTCGCTAATTTGCGGCATAAAATGCCGAAAGATACCGGCATCTTTGTGGTGATGCTGGTGATTGCCCTGACCTTTGAAATCGCCGGCTGGTATGTTCGCGACCAGTCGTTCCTGCTCAATACCAACCGCCTGGTGCTGATTGTGCTGCAGGTGGCGATTATCGGCATCATCGCCGTCGGCGTCACCCAGGTGATCATCACCACCGGGATTGACCTCTCCTCCGGCTCGGTTATTGCCCTTGCGGCGGTGGTGGCGGCGAGCCTGGCGCAAACCTCCGACAGCCTGTCGCCGATGTTCCCGGCGCTGGTCAACCTGCCGGCGGTGATCCCGATTTGCGCGGGGATCGGCGTTGGCCTGCTGTGCGGGCTGACCAACGGTTTTCTGGTGACGCGGACCGGTATTCCGCCGTTTATCGCCACCCTCGGGATGATGGTCTCGGCGCGCGGTCTGGCGCAGTATTACACTCAGGGCAACCCGATCAGCTTCCTCTCCGACAGCTTTACCGCGATAGGCCAGGGGGCGATGCCGGTGATTATCTTCTTCGTGATCGCCGCCGTGTTTCACATTGCGCTGAAGCATACCCGGTATGGCAAATATGTGTATGCCATCGGCGGCAACATGACCTCGGCCAAAGTGTCCGGCATCAACGTGAATAAGTATCTGGTGATCGTCTACACCATCGCCGGGGCGCTCTCCGGGCTGGCGGGAGTGGTGCTGGCGGCGCGCGTCAGCAGCGGCCAGTCGAGCATGGGGATGTCCTATGAGCTGGACGCGATTGCCGCCGCGGTGATCGGCGGCAGCAGCCTGATGGGCGGGGTGGGGCGTATTACCGGCACCCTGATTGGCGCGATGATCCTTGGCCTGATCAAAAGCGGCTTTACCTTTGTCGGCGTCGATGCCTATGTGCAGGATATTATTAAAGGCATCATTATCGTCGCGGCGGTGACTATCGACATGCGTCGCAACCGGAAAAAACACTAATCTTATCAACGGGCGGTAACGGCGAAGGACGTCGTTGCCGCCCGTCCTGTCCAGAAATAAACAAAATACGCCCCGCCAGCCGCGGCCTGTCTGTTTTGCCCGCCCGGCTCATCCTGTACAGTTTTGCCACTTCTGTTGCCCATTCGTCAGAGGCCCACGCGTGGCCTTTTGTTTCTGGAGTCGTATGAATACACCATCCGTCGTCAAACCCTCGCCGCTCTGGCGACCGGCAAGCTGGGGCATTATCGTCACGTTGATCGCCGGCCTGGCGATCCTGGCGCTCGGTCGGGGCGTGAATTGGCCGGCCAGAGAGGTTTACCGGGAGATGCAGACCCGCCAGCTGGAGGAGGATGCGCAGTGGGTCGCGCAACGCCTTGAGCGGCGAATGAACACCCCGGCGCGGCAGCGGGAAATCGCCTGGCCGCTGGCGGCGATGCGCGCCGAACTCCATACCCTCGCCCGGCAGCGGCATTATCAGCTGCTGCTGGTGAATGGCGACGGGCATCTGCTGGCGGCGTCGCATGCGCTGCCGGCCAGCGTGCTGGCCCAGGTGCAGGCGCAGTTCCCCGGGGAGATGCAGCCCCCGCTGTTCGGCAGCCATTACCAGACCATTCAGCCATTCGCCCCACACCAGCGGATGCTAACCCGCGCGCTGAACGGCGAGGCGGGGCTGGCGGGCTGGAATCTGGTGATGCTGGCGCCGGACAGCGGGTTGCCCTCGTTGCTGGCGGCTTACCGCTGGCCGGTGACGATCGGCCTGGGCATGCTGTTTGCCGGCGTGCTGCTGGCGATGAGGCCGGCGGCGCGCGCCCGGCGAAAGCGTTGACTGCCGACGGCGTCGTCAGGGATGGCGAATCTGCAGGGTAGCGGGCAGATAGCGCTGAAGCGGCTCCGGCGCCTGGCCGTCGATCAGCTGGCTCAGCAGATCGTAGCAGTGCCAGGCCAGCTGGCGATTATCCTGCTGCACGGTATCAATGCGCAGGGAAAGCGAATCATACAGATAGTGATCGTCGAAGCTGGCGAGATGAATATCGGAGTCCAGCAGATGGTGCTGGCTCATGTAGCGCAGCACCCCTTCGAGCAGACCGCAGGCCGCGGTAAACAGGGCCTTCGGCGGACGTCCCAGCCGCGCGCAGAGCGCCGCGAACATCTCATAGCCGGAGCTGGGGTGGTAGTTGCCGTTGATCACCCACTCAGGGCGCAGCGTGACTCCCGCCTGGGCCAGGCCCTGGGTGAACCCCGCCAGCCGGTCGCGCGACGGCGACAGCCGCGGCTGGCCGCCGAGAAACCAGAACTCATCCGCATGCTGAGGCGCAATGCGGGAGATCAGCTCGGCGGTTGGCGTCACCGAGTCGGTCATTACCAGCGGCAGGGCGCTGTCGCTGGGGGAGCGGTCAAACAGCACCACCGGCAGCTGTTCGCTGAGCTTCAGGTAGTCGGCATCGCTGTGCATGCACGAGGCGACGATCAGACCGTCAACCTGGCGGGCAATCATGTTATTGACCACCACGCTCTCCTGGCCGGGGTTTTCGTCGGTGCAGGAGATAAGCAGCTGCACGCCAGCTTCCCGGCAGAGCGTCTCAAGCTCATGGGAGAAAACGGCAAATCCGTAGTTGGTGATCTCCGGTACCACCAGGCCAATGGTATGGCTGCGGTTATCGCGCAGCGAGCGCGCATGAATGCTCGGCTGATAGTGCTGCTCGCGGGCGATCGCCAGCACGCGCTCGCGCGTCTCCTGCGCCACGCGCAGCTCTTTGCCACGGCCGTTGAGCACCAGACTGGCGGTCGCTTTGGAGACGCCCGCCAGTTCGGCGATATCTTTGATAGTTACGCGTTTGGTTTTCATCAGCACCCGGGAGCCTGAAAGCAAAACGCTTATTCTACCATGCATGGCCGCAGCAGCCAGCGGCAGAATGCCACCGGCGTCGCACCGCTGAAGATTAACTGCCCGGGATAGCCCGGGAAGAAGCGGCTGCTCATCACCCCTTCGCCATCGTTGATGAAAATCTCCACGCTGGAGCGGTCGATAAAGATCCGCAGGCGCCGCGCCGCGCCGCGCCAGTAGCGGTGATGCATCTCGGCGGTCTGCAGCCCGCGGCGCGACAGGCGTAAGCCGTCGCGATTGATGGTGAGCTGCAGGGCGCCAGCAAAGTCCAGCCCCAGCGTGCTGTCGGGGGCGATGTCAAAGGCCAGCTCCATCGGGGCGAGGGGCAGGGTCTGCCCGCGCCAGCCCTGGGCTTCCCCGCGCAGGGCGGTCAGCTCGCGCAGCGGACGCTGATACAGGGTGCCGGCCTGCCACTCCAGCTCACGCACGCAGGTCATCTGGTGGATCCAGCCCTGTGCGCGGGTGGGCTGATGCATCTCTTCCCCGTCCGGGACGCCCATCCAGCCGACCAGCAGGCGGCGGCCATCTTCGGCCTGCATGGTCTGCGGCGCGTAGAACTCAAACCCGCTGTCCAGCTCGTGCAGCGGGCCGTGGTCGAAGGTGCCGCGCTCGGCGTCGAAGCGGCCTGCCATCCACACCGCCGGATAGGTATTGAGAAAACGCTGCGCTTCGCGGGCCAGCCCCTGCGGGCAGCAGATCAGCAGGTGGGTGTCCGCCAGCGGAAAGAGATCCGGGCACTCCCACATATAGCCGCCGTTCGCCAGGCCGTTCACGCCATGTCCGGCGATCTCGCCCACCAGGCGCCACTCCCGCAGATCGCTGGCGGTAAACAGCAGCACTTTACCGTGCTGTTGCACATCCTGCGCGCCGAGAACCATGTACCAGCGCCCGTCCTGCTGCCACACCTTGGGGTCGCGTACATGGCCGGTGTAACCGTCAGGCAGCGGCAGCACCGGCCCCAGCTTGCGGAAGGTGCCATCGGCATTTTCCGTCGCCAGGCACTGCCAGGCGGTGCGCCCGCCGTCGGGGAATTTCACGTTGCCGGTGTAGCACAGGGTCAGGGCGCCCTCGAACTCAACCGCGCTGCCGGAGTAGCAGCCGTTGCGGTCATACTCTTCGTCCGGCATCAGGGCGATAGGTTCATGGCGCCAGTGCAGCAGATCGGCTGAACTCCAGTGTCCCCAGCACTTATAGGTATGGTCGCAGGCGAGCGGGTTCCACTGATAAAACAGGTGGTAACGCCCGGCAACCTGGCAAAAGCCGTTGGGATCGTTCAGCAGCCCGCTGACCGGCGCCAGATGCCATTGCGGGTAATGATCGTCGGCCAGCGCCTGCGGCTGGCCCTGCATAACGGCCTGCAGGATCGCAGGCAGGCGTGACGGTAGTGACATTATTCAGCGTCCGTTTTGTATTTCAGCGTCAGAGAGAGCATGAAGGCCACGACGAAGGCGATCGCCATTCCGATAATGTAGTTCAGCAGCGAGCTGGCCTGCACGATGGCCATCCCCGGGATCGCCGTCAGACCCACCGCGGTCATATAGACGTGCATCGACACCACCCAGGCGCCGCCGGCGGCACCGCCCACCAGCGCGGCGATGAACGGTTTCACAAAGCGCAGGTTAATCCCGAAGATTGCCGCTTCCGTGATCCCCAGCATCGCCGAAAACGCCGACGGCAGGGTGATGGCTTTGATTTTGGCATCTTTGGTTTTAAACCACACCGCAAAGCAGGCGCCGCCCTGAGCGACGTTGGCCATCGCCCAGATTGGCAGCAGGAAATTGACGCCAATCGACGGGTTGCCCAGCAGACCCGCCTCGATGGCGTGGAAGCTGTGATGGATACCGGTAATGACGATCACCGAATAGAGGCCGCCGAACAGCAGTCCCGCCAGCCAGCCGGCGTGGCTGATAAGCGTGCTGAGGATAAACGAAATACCGTCGCCGAGCGCGCGGCCGGCCGGGCCGATCAGCAGCAGGGCGATAAAGCCGGAGATAATCACCGTCAGGAACGGGGTGAGGATCAGGTCCAGCGCGTCAGGGATCACGCGGCGCAGCCGTTTCTCGACCATGCTCATAAACCACACCGCCAGCAGCACCGGGAAGACGGTGCCCTGGTAGCCGATCATCGCCACTTCGATGCCGAAGAAATTCATGGTGTGGAAGCCGGCGGCGACGCCCCAGGCGTTGGTCAGCGCCGGGTGGGTGAGGATCCCGCCAAGGGTCGCGCCCAGATAAGGGTTACCGCCAAATTCGCGGGCGGCGGTAAAGCCGATCAGGATCGGCAGAATGATAAACGCTGCCGAGCTGCACATATCCAGCATGATATAGATAGCATTGCTCGGGTCGACCCAGCCGTAGGTTTTCACCATCCCCAGCAGGCCCATCAGCAGGCCGGAGGCGACGATGGCGGGAATGATCGGTACGAAAATGTTGGACAGCAGGCGGGCGATGCGCTGGAACGGGTTCAGCTTTTTCGCGGCCAGGTCGGCGGCTTCGGATTTGCTTGATTCGCTGATGCCTGCGGCCTGGATAAAGGCGGCATAGACTTTATTGACCACCCCGGTGCCGAAGATGATCTGCATCTGTCCGGCATTGCGAAAGCAGCCTTTGACCCCGTCGATTTTGCCAATGGCCTGTTGGTCGGCGAGCGCGTCGTCGACCAGCACCAGCCGCAGGCGGGTGGCGCAGTGTGCGGCGCTGGCGATATTTTCCTTGCCGCCCAGCAGGGGAAGCAGTGAGCGGGAAATCTGATCAAAATCCATAGTACCCTCTAAATGCATGATGATATGGCGTGGGCGGCGCCAGCCGTGGCAGGCGCCGCGAACCTTATATTTATGTGTGATTTACCCTGTCGTCCGGGTTACCGTCAGAACCAGGTCTCCATTTGCATACCGAACGACCATTCGCCGCCCGATTTGAACCCGTTGCTGCCTAACGCGTCGTCGCTGGCGTAGTTATCCAGTTTTTTGCTCCAGTCCATCCACGATGTATAGAAGCGGATCTCCGGCCGCGAGAAGAAGTCGCCGATGCTGCCCACCTTGAAGGTTGGGGCGAAGGTCAGCTTATAGAAGCTGCCGTTCACCGCGTGGCGATCGTTGTAGCCTTCAGGCTGCAGATCCATGTACTGATAGCTGCCCTCCCAGGCGAGGGCGAAGTTCTGCGTCACTTCCTGAATCAGACGCAGGTTAAGAGTGGCCCATTGATAGCTGTCGCCATCGACATAGCGATCTTTACTGCTCTGCGCCAGCACGGCCGGGGCAATAAACCAGCGATCGCTCAGCGGCGTGGTGCCGTAGCTGGCGAAGCGCCAGGTATTGGCCCCCGGGCGCAGCGCGCCGTCGGAGCCGATGCCTTTGACCTCGGCGCCCAGCCCGTGGCCGTACAGCAGGGCCGTTTTGCTGGTCCCGTCGCGCAGGCCATAGAAGCTCTCATTGTGCAGGCCCAGCAGAGCATGGACCCCGGTGTTAGCGGCATCGCCTTTCACCAGATTGCCGTTCGCGTCCTGGCGGTCGTCATTATCTTTCGCCCGCATCCCGCTGACCATCATCTGCACCGGGCCGGCAAAGTTATTCATGCTGACGATATAGTTCTGCACGCTGTTGCTGCTGTCAGCGATATCGCCAAAGTTGCGGCCGTATAACGAGAAGTTGCTGCGCAGGCTGTCGTTCCATTTCACGTCGTAGATCCCGCCGCCGGTCCCGGCGAGGAACACCACATCCGAATCAATCCAGTGGATGTCGAAGTTGTCACGGTCAAAGCGTTTCCCGGCCCACAGGGTCGAGCCTTTGAACGGACCTTCGAAGGTCGGCAGGTTGCCCAGCTCGACAAACGCCTGGCGCACGTTCAGGTCGCTGCTGCTTGCCGTCCAGTCGTTATAGGTGGTCTGCCCGTCGGCCACCATCACTTTGAAACGGGTGGTCGCCCCGTTGTCCAGGGTCTGCTTATGTTCGAGGTTCATTTCCACATAGGTGTCGGCCTGGTTGCCCAGACGACCAATGGCGCCACCGGTCTCCCCGGCGGGGGTCATATAAGCGCCGGATTTGGTGCTGGCGGCGGAGTCGTTCATGATCACCCCGGAACGGGCATAGCCGTGGAACTCAAAGCCGCCTGGCCGTTCGGCTTTTTCTTCCAGCTGGGTGGTGCGCCTGGCCACCTGTTGGGTGGTGGCCTGGGTTTGCTGCTGCTGCTGGGTTAACTGCTGAACTTTCTGCTCCGCCGAGGCGGCACGGCTTTCGGCAGTGCTCGCGCGGGTTTCGGCGTCCTGCAGGCGTTTTTCCAGGGCGGCGAGACGCGCTTCAATGCTGTTCAGGTCTGTCTGCCCATGGGCGGCGGCGGTGCCGGTTAGCAAAGCAATAAGAATGGCTAACTTCCGTTTTTTATACATGCTGTTGACATCCAAAGGTAAAATCAGTGAGTGTGCTAACGTTTGCTAAACCGGTTTAATTAATATGGTAAACATGTCGGTAACGCGGTGAAAATAAAAATTGCTAAACCGGTTTAAGAATTGTGATGTCGCCAGCAAAGTGGGCCGTTAGCCGGCCCTATGGGATCACAGCGAGCGCTGAAGATCGTCCCTGAAGGGCAGGGCGGTCATGGCGCCTTTGGCGGTGGTGGCCAGCGCGCCGCAGGTTTGCGCCAGCGTAAGGTCGGGAGCCAGGGCGGCGAGGTTGTCCGGGATACCGTGGGCGGCGAGGCCGGCAAGCAGCCCGGCGACAAACGCATCGCCGGCGCCGGTAGTATCAACGGCCACCACCGGGCGGGCAGGGAAGTGGCTAACCTGCCCGCGCAGGGCGGCCTGAACGCCCGCTTTGCCCTGGGTCACCAGCAGCAGCGTCGGCTGGAAGCGGGCGTTGAGGCGGGCGATGCCGCTGACGATGTCGTCACTGCCGCTGACAAAGGCCAGCTCCTCTTCCGAGAGTTTTATGGCGTCGGCGAGGGCCAGCGCCCGGTCGAGACAGTCACGCAGGTCCTGCGGATCCTGCCACAGGTCGCTGCGGATATTGGGGTCGAAGCTGACATAGCCCCCGGCGCGTTTTATCGCCTCCATTGCCGCGAATGCCGTGCTGCGGCTTGGTTCAGCGCTGAGGGCGATGGAGCAGACGTGCAGCCACTGGCCGGCGGCAAACGACGGGAGATCCTCAGGCTGAAGGAACAGGTCGGCGCTCGGACGCACCATAAAGGTAAAGGTGCGCTCCCCGTGTCCATCGAGATCGACCACCACCGTGGAGGTGCGCTGCGCCGCATCGAGGCGCATATAGTTCACATCCACCTGCTCCTGCGCCAGGGTGTGACGCATAAAGCGGCCGAAGGGATCGTCGCCGACGCGGCCAATAAAGCCGCTGTCGCCGCCGAGCCGCGCCACGCCGACCGCGACGTTGGCCGGTGCGCCGCCGGGGCATTGCAGCAGGCGGCCCTCGCCATCGGGCAGGAGATCGACGACCGCATCGCCGAGTACCCAAATTTTTCCATTCATACGACAAGCTCCTCTAAGCTAAACTTTATTAAACCGGTTTAGCTAATTAAAGCACAGCCCACCGGTAAGCGGAACGATCGGGTCACGAAACAGGGAGGCGAGGGTGAAAAATGTGAGCCAGGCGGAATATTTCGCCACTCCAGATCTGGACTTTTCCTTCCCCACCCGCTTAGGTATAGTGCAACAGGTCGCGGTTAGCCCCGCCGCGGTGGCCAGAGGTAAAGGAGTGCGCAGCGCGATGAACCCCAGTTTTGGCGATATTTACGATCGGTACCAGAAGCTGACGCTGACTACGCATCTGCCGGCGGTGATCGCCTGCAGTGAAACGCTGAGTTTGAGCAAAGACCAGGGTTTTATTCCGCAGCCGGGCTATCTCTACTTTCTGCTGCAGGGACAAATGACGCTGGCCTTTGGCGATGAGCAGAACCTGGTCGGGATTGTTATCGCGCATATGCCGTTAGGATTACTGGAACATTATTGTCCGTCGGTGGCGCTCTATTATCGGTGTCTGGGCGAGTGCCAGCTGGCGAAAATAACCGCCAGCGATTTTGAGCGAATATTCTTTCATTCGTCGCCGGGCTATATGCAAGAGCTGACCACGATCCTGGCCTATATGGGCATATTTGCCCTTGATGCCCACTATGAACGTGGCAGCCAGACCAGTTTTCAGACCATTAAATCGATGCTGTCGCGCTATCTATATCGCAGCGAAATCGATGGTGGTCAGCATGAGAGCCTGTCGGCATTTATTATTAAACGAACCAATCTCTCGCGCAGCTATGTGTACCAGGTGCTGGCCGCCCTGCGCGAGGGGGGATATATCACGGTGAAAAAAGGCAAGCTGATCTCCATCGACCGTCATATTCCTGAGAAATTCTGAACCCGATTCGGCAGATTCACGCCATCACGTTGCTATCACCGCCAGGGAAAAGCGCTAAGCGCGCGTTTTCCCCGGCCCCGTTACGCCTGAATCTGGCCGTTTTATTTAGTTAACCTTTCACTCTGGAGTTATTTTATGACCCTGGACTATGTGGCGCTGGCCATTTTGATCGCTGTGGCCTTAATACTGTTTTATGGCGTGATTGTTATTCACGATATTCCTTATGAAATTGCCAAAGAGCGGCACCATCCTCATCAGGATGCAATTCATTATGCCGGCTGGGTCAGTTTATTTACCCTGCACGCGCTGTGGCCTTTGTTATGGATCTGGGCAACGCTGTGGCGCGAAGATCGCGGGTGGGGAATGCGCCACATTGCCGACGTACAGCCGGGGCTGCATCAGCGTCTGGAAACGGTGGTCCAGCAGCTGGAACAGGTCCAGCGCGAGGTGGACGCGCTGAAAGCGAAGGAGGCAAACTAATGGAAACGTTAATGTTGCTGACCTACGCCGCGCTGTGCATCGTGGTGTTTAAAGTCTTCCGCATCCCGCTCAATAAGTGGACCGTACCGACGGCGGTGCTCGGCGGTATCGCCCTGATTGGCGCGGTGATCTTCGGGATGAACTACAACTTCCCGTATACCGATGTCGGTAACCAGGTGTTTCGTACCGTGCCGATTGTGTCGCAGGTGCGCGGCCGGGTGCAGAGCGTACCGGTGAAGCCTAACCAGATGCTGCATAAGGGCGATGTGCTGTTTACCCTCGACCCGACGCCGTTCCAGGCGAAAGTGGACGATCTGCAGGCGCAGATAAAAGCGGCCAGTCAGGATGCGCTCTCCTTAAACGCGGCGTTAAGCCAGGCGCAGGCCGAGCTGAGCAGAGCGGTGGCCCAGCGCGATCAGTCGCGGCGGGAATATGCCCGCTATCGGGCGGGCCACGTCCAGGGCGCCTTCTCCGATCAAATGGTCGATACCCGTCTGCAGACGTGGAAAGCCGATGAAGCCAGCGTCAGCGCGGCTCAGGCGAAGGTAGCCCAGGCGCGCAACGCGCTGGACTCAGTGGTGAAGGGCAAAAATACCACTGTCGCCTCCCTGCTGGCGCAGTTGCAGAAGGCCCAGTTTCAGCTGGATAACACCGTCGTCCGTGCCCCGGAGGATGGCTATGTCAGCACCGTCGGCTTACGGCCGGGTACCATGTCCACTGCGCTGGGGATGATCCCGCTGATGACCTTTGTGCCGGTGGAGGGCGCTGCCTCGCGGGAGTACGTCGCGGCATTTCGCCAGAACGCCCTGCAGCGTCTGCACAAAGGCGAGCCTGCGGAGCTGATGTTTCCGGCCATCCCGGGCACCGTCTTTCGCGGAGAAGTGGCCGACGTGCTGCCGGCGATTGGCGAGAGCCAGTTCCAGGGGCAGGGCAAACTGCTGACCACGGATGCGCTCAATACCCACGGCCGGGCGCTGGTGGTGCTGAAGGTCACCGATCCGCGATTTGCCGAATACGCTCTGCCGCAGGGGGCCACCCTCGAGGCGGCGGTCTACTCAGATCATCTGAAAGAGCTGTCGCTGATCCGGAAGATCCTGATCCGCATGAAAAGCTGGGAAAACTATCTCTATCTCGATCACTAGGCCGGCGGGCGCAGGGCGGACGTGCCGCCCCGCGCCGCAGTCAGGCCTCGCTGGCCACCAGGCCGTCAATAATGACCTGCCGCACCCCCTGCGAACAGGGTTCAATACGCCCGCGCACCCCATAGACGGCCGCCAGGGTCTCGGGGGTGATGACCGCGGCCGGGGTACCGTCGCCGAGCAACTGGCCCGCCTTGAGCATCAGCACGTGGTCGGCATGACGCAGGGCAATATTGATATCGTGCACCACCACCAGGGTTACGATGTTGCGCCGTCGGGTCTCCCGGCGTACCAGATCCATCACGTGAAACTGGTAGTTGAGGTCAAGGGCGCTGAGCGGTTCGTCGAGCAGCAGCAGGCGCGGCTGGCGGATCAGCGACTGGGCGAGACCCACCAGCTGCTTTTGCCCGCCGGAGAGCTGATCGAGGTAGCTCATCGCCAGATGGGCAATCCCCAGCTGCCGCAGCAGCGCCATCACCTCCTCCTGGTGCTGCGGACTGTGGCGTCCTCCGGCGGCGCGCTGGGCAACGATAATCGACTCCAGCACATGCAGATGCACGCCGGCGGGCAGCGTCTGCGGAAGATAGACCACCTGCTCTGCGCGACGTGAGAACGGCTGTGTCAGCAGATTTTCCCCCTCCAGCAGCAGCTCGCCGCGGCAGGGTCCCAGACCCGCCATCGCCCGCATTAACGTTGATTTACCGCTGCCGTTTGGCCCCAGCAGCGCGGTGATTTTCCCTCGCGGCAGATGGGGAACCGTCAGGTTCTCGATCACCTTGCGTCTGGGGTAGCCGGCGCTGAAGTGAGACAGCGACAGCCCGGATAACGTCTGGTCGCTCATGCCTGCCCCCGATGACGTAAAATAATGCTCAAAAAGAACGGGACCCCGACCAGGGAAGTGACGATCCCCACCGGAATAATGGCCCCCGGGATCAGGTTCTTCGAGGCGATGGAGGCCAGGGAGAGCACCAGAGCGCCGATCAGCGCGCTGGCGGGCAGATAAAAGCGATGGTCTTCGCCGAAGAGCATCCGCGCAATATGCGGCGCCACCAGGCCGATAAAGCCGATTGGCCCGACAAAGGCCACCGAAAGCGCCGACAGTATGCTGATCCGCAGCAGCGTGGTCAGGCGCAGGCGGCGAACGTTAATGCCAAAGCTGATGGCCCGGTCCTCGCCCAGCCGCAGGGCCGTCAGCTTCCACGCGCTGCGCAGCGACAGGGGCATCACCAGCGCCAGGGCGACCAGCAGGATGGCGACTTTGCTCCAGGAGGCGCGGTCGATGCTGCCCATGGTCCAGAACACCAGCCCCTGCAGCGTGTCTTCGTTGGCGATGAACTGCAGCATCGAGACCAGGGCGTTAAAGGTAAAGACCAGCGCGATGCCGAACAGGATGACCCCGGAGGTGGCCACCTGGGTCCAGCGGGTGATGCCGTCCAGCAGCAGGGCCGCCAGCAGGGCGAAGATAAAGGCGTTGGCCGAGATAAACCACTGGCCGGGAATACCGGGCAGGCCAATACCCAGCACAATCGCCAGCGCGGCGCCAAACGCCGCAGCCGAGGAGACGCCAAGGGTAAACGGACTGGCCAGAGGGTTATTGAGGATGGTCTGCATTTCGGCGCCGGCCAGTCCCAGCGCCAGACCGACGATAATCGCCATCACCGCATAGGGCAGACGGATATCCCAGACGATGGCGCGCGTGCCCGGATCGGCGCTGGCCGGATCGGTTAACGTCTGCCACAGGCTCTGCAGCGGCAGACCGGAGGGGCCGAGCATAAAATCGAGCAGCAGCGACGCGACAATCAACAGCGCCAGCAGGAGCATCAGCAGCAGACGGCGACGCACGATACGGCGATAGTCATCTATCACGCCAGAGGTCCCGGCGGGCAGCCCGTCGAGCACGGAGTCGGAGGTTAAACGCATGCCGGATTACTCGCTCTGCTGCCAGGAGAAGACGAACGGCTGGTCCGGCAGGTCGGTGAAATGGCGCACGATATAATGGTAAGTCTCATCCGGGTTGAGATCGCCGAAGGCCTGCGGGTAGATATCTTTCGCCAGGTATTCCATGCCGACAATATTCCACGGGTGGTTATAGAAGTGGTGATAGACGCCATAGGCCCGCTTTTCCTGTACCGCCGGGATCTGGCTGACCCCAGGTCGCGCCAGCAGGATCTGCGCCTGGGCCTTCACCGCCTCCGGCTTAACCTCATAACCCAGGGGCAGCACCTGGCTGTTGCCGCGCTTCGAGCCGGTCATGATCCAGGCGTCGGGCTTCATGCTGATGATTTTCTCCAGCGAGACGAACCCGGAGGCGCCCGGCAGCAGCTGCGAACCGATATTGTTCGCCCCGACCGCCTCCACCAGCCCGCCCCAGCCGCTGTGGCCGTGGGTAAAGCAGCAGGCGTCGCTGTTGCCGGCCAGCGCTTCCACGAAGACGTTGGCCTTCGGCGTAATGGCCGCGGTTTTCTGGCGAATCGTCTGCAGCTGCTGACGATAGTAATCGGTAAAGGCTTTGGCCTGGCTCTCGCGGTTGAGGACTTTGCCCAGCAGGTCGATGCTGGGAGCGGTATCTTTCGCCGGGTCGATCTCATAGTCGACAAACAGCACCGGAACGTGCAGGGCGCTGAGCTTGTCGATGACGCCGCTCTCCATCAGCGCTGGCCTGGCGCGCAGCTGGGCGATCATCAGATCCGGCTGGCGGGCGATGACGCTTTCAAGATCGACATTCCCCTTGTCGCTGAAGCCCATGTCAAGGATCGTGGCCGACTGCGGCCACGTCGTTTTCAGCATCTGCCAGGTGGCAACGTCCTGCTTTTTCGCCAGATTATTCCATGCCACCAGCCGCTTAAACGGATTGTCCCGGTCCAGCAGGGCGAGGGTCATAATGTCGCGGCCATCCTGCAAAATAATACGCTGCGGCTCTTTAGCCAGGGTGACCTGCCGGCCGTCGAGGTCAGTAACCGTCAGAGGATATTGGGTCGCATAGCTGAAGAAGGGAGTCGCGATCAGCGCAGTAAGCAACAGCGATCTTACTGATTTTCTTGCCATAAAATGAGTTCCGTTTGCCAATTTATAAATATAATGATTCTGAGAATTATTCTCGAGTAAACGTCAACGGCAAGTATATCAAGGGCAAATTTCATAAAATGTAACAAACATGTTGGAAATTATGCCAACGCCGACAGGGCGCGCGCGGCGGCAGCATTTTCTGCCATGGCTGGAGGTCGAAGACGTTTTTCAGGCTAATTCCTAATGTCATCCCCGGTTCGTTGTGCCATCCTGAATGCGACTCATAACACGACACGTGAGAGAGGATATTATGAAAAAAGCAATGATTGCGTTATCGGCTATTCTGGTTGCGGCTCCGGTTTTTGCTGCGACAACACATGCAACAGATGATACCGTCGCGGCGGCGAATGCTAACGCCAACACCGCCAAAGAGAAGCTGCACCAGGCCCAGCATGAGGGCGAAGAGCAGCAGCTGAAGGCGAAACACGCCGCCGAAGGCAAGCAGGACAGCGTCGGCAGCCAGGTGAGCGAGGGCGCGCAGAAAACCTGGAACAAGACCAAAGAAAGCACCGAGAAGGGGTGGGATAAGACCAAAGAGGTCAGTGAAAAAGGCTGGAACGCCACCAAATCCGGTGCGGAAAAGGGCTGGGATAAAACCAAAACCGGCGCCGAAGAGTTAAAAAATAAAGTGACTGAATAAGTCCTTTTACCTGTCTGAATAAAGGTCGCGAAAGCGGCCTTTTTTATTGCCCCGCCATCAGCGCAACCTCTTCCCGACAGCCGATGCCAGGAATCTTCCTGGTTAACCAGATACTCACTCTTTCTTCACATTTGCCCGGTACAAAGGAGCTGAATCAGGAGGTGTACCATGAAAAAGATGATTTCTCTGGCTGTAATTTTATCGTGTGTGCTGAGTGTCCCGGCCTTTGCCGATGGCCCGAACGACGGCCATCGCCCGGGGCAGCCAACGGTGTGGCAGAACGGTCCGGACCATGATGGGCATGCGCCGCAGGGCGGACCTGACGCGCATCATCAGGGTGACCATGACCAGCGTGGCCCGGATCGCGACGGTCATGACAAACGCGATCAGGCACGTCATGAGCAGGACCATTTCGCCTGGCGCGGGAACGATTTCCGCAAAGGCCACCCGGCTCCGGCGCCGTTCCGTGGCGATGAATATCGCGTCCGCGACTGGAGCGACCGCGGCCTGCCGCCCCCGCCGGAAGGCCATCACTGGTCCTATATCGACGGTAACTATGTGCTGATCGCTGCGGCGACCGGGATCATCACCTCGATTCTGGTGAGCGGCGCCCTCGGCCACTAAACGCGCTGCGCGATGCGCTTTTCTGCAACGCCGGGTCAGGGAACACCTGATCCGGTTTTTTTACGCCAGTTGCGCGGTGATGGCATCGGAGCTGAGCTGGACCAGCCCTTGCCAGCCATAGTTATGCCCGGTTTTGTCGTGGTGTAAGGTAATCTCGCGAACATGACGGTTTGGACTGGCGGCCAGCATCTGCTGCGTCAATGGCAGAATCTCGTCGCCATAATCTTCAAAGAGTTCGCCAGTGGCGATAACCAGCCGTATGTTGTGGATCGGCGCCGTGCAGCAGATGGCGAAGTACAGGGCGTTAGCGGTTTGCTGAATGCCGGCCGCCTTATTCGCCGGGTTAACGTTAAACGCCTGCTCCAGACCACCCTCATAAGGCAAGTGGACAATTTCCGGGTAAAACCCGTTCTCGCCCAGTCCCGGTATGCCGTGAGTGCAATAGCCAAAACCGAGGCTACCAAAACCCGGCATAAACGCGATCCAGGAGCGACCCGGCCAGCGTTTAGCCAGCAGATAGGTCGTGCAGTGGGCGATATTATAAATGCGGGTGGGAAGGCCGAGACGCTGCTCAATGTGCGCCATCAGCGTAATATTTTCATCGGGGAAGAGAGGGCAGTAGCGCACTACGCCAGTGGTATGCTCAATCCCGCCCTGCAGCGCAATGCTCACCACGTTAATATGCTCAACTGCCAGAGAGGCCTGCAGACATAGCGCCTGGACACCTTTGGCAATAAACTGGGTCAGTTCGTCGGGCGTCATGATGTCCGGCAGGCTGAACTGCTCGCTGGCCAGCGGGGCGTTCAGCGTCCGATAGTCGTTCAGCGTTGCCTGAAAGCTCCCCCGGCGCAACATAATATTGATGCTCCAGGCACAGCCCTCTTTGACGGCCAGGCACTGCTGTGGGCGACCAAACGACGTATCCTTCACATCCCGCTCTTCGATTAAGCCCTCTTCCAGCAGCCGGGCGGTCAGTTTAGTGATGTACGCTTTGGTGACGCCCAGACGCCGGGTCATCTCCGCCCGCGATTCGTTTTCACTGTGCAAGATATTGAGGATCTGCTGTCGGTAGTCCACGCGATTCTGCCCTTAATGACCATGAGTCGAGGCCTCATCATATCATCCAGCCCGTGTGAGTGCGGGCTGGAAAAGTAGTGGACGTCAGCAGGACTAGTTGACGGTGACGATCACCCGGCGATAGGAGGTCAGTGAAGGCGTACCGTTATCCGTCACCGCGAGGATGAGGTGTTCGGTGCCCTTGCGTAACGCTTTGACCTCGGTGCGCGATTGCGTTTGTTCACTCAGGGCCAGCACTGCCGGCGCCTGCAGATTATCCTCACCGCGACGGCCCTGAACATCGCTTACCGCCACCGGTTGCGAACTGGCGGAGCCGGCTTCCGGATAGAGGAACCATTGATAACGGAGCATGTTACCATCCGGATCTTTGCTGCCCTCGGCGCTCAGCTTCAGGGTTTCCCCCACGGTGGTCGTCAGCAGTAGCGCTGCCTGCCCGCTGTCGCCGTTAACCACCACCTGCGGATTGTGGTTGGCTGAAGCATAATCTTTGATAGTCCAGTCCATACGGGCAGCGAAATCATGCTGAAAAGCTTCGCGCCAGCGCCAGATTGTTGCCTGATTGGACGTGTACGGCTTACCGTCGACGCCGGTCACGGTATCGGCAGCATTCGGGTTGCCTGGGTAAAAATCGCCGCCGCTGCTCCAGACCGGGCGGGTTTCATGCTGGGGCTGGCGGACAATGTAACGCCCGCCCCAGCCTCCCCAGCCGGGATTTCGCTCGCTGTTAAGACCGTTGCGGATGAGCCCAAGGAAGGCGGGCGTATCGCCTTCCATAATGAACAAATACTGCAGATAACCTTTACCCATCGGCCCCTTACTGCGGATATTTTGATCCAGCCAGTGCTGGGAGACGGTGGTGAAATCTGCTCCCGGCGCGTTGCGATAATATTTATCGCCGCTGATGCCGGTCCAGGTGGCGCGAGCGTAGTCTTCACCATTCTGACTGGAGGGATCGACGATATAGGTGATGGCCGGATAGTGCGCACGGATCCAGAAACCCGCGTCATCCTGATCGGAAATCGAATACACCACCAGATTGCCAGTGAGAGCGGTCACGGTGCTGGCTGGATGTTTTGCGCTCAGATCTTGTAATGCCTGTGCCAGCGTATTGGCGCCACCCCACAGGTTGATATAGAGCGGGTGATTGGCATCAGTGCTCTTTTCGATGGCGCGAACCAACAGGTCGGAGCCAGCGGTATTCTTCCCCTTGCCCGTGGCGGCCAGACCGTAACCCGCAAGTCCGGGGGCGACAACCTTTTCCAGTTGACTCTGCGTCGGGAAGCCCGCCGCATGTTTCAGTAAATTAGGCTGTACCTCACCGTAATGGCCGAGCACCAGGTCAATCATATCGGTATGGACTTTCTCCCGCTGCCAGGTTGAGGTGGTTGCCACCAGCCCCTCAATGTTCATTTCATTGGCGTAGAGTAAAAAGCGGGTCAGCGACATCTGATCGTCGGGCTCGTTACCAATATCCGTCAGGACAAAGACACGGGGCGTGGTCTGATAGGGCACCACTTTGGCGGCTATCTCAGAGATGGCATTGTCGGCGGCGTTGACCGCCAGTGGTGCGCAGAGTGCGAGAATGCCTGTCATTGCCAGGCTAATCCCCCAGGCGATCCGGCTGGGACGTGGATTCATGATGTGACCTCGTGGTTACGTTTGCCATAGAAAGTGACAACAACATAGTTAACTGAGGAAACAAAGTAAAAAAGAAAAGAGAGGGAGTGTGACCAGGCTAGCAGTTTGCGCCGTTGGGCCGCGAGCAAATACGGTCCGCACCATGACCGTGCGGACATGAAAGCTACGGGTTCAGCGCATCATCCGGCCAGTATTTATAACCATTGATCATTGCCTGGGCGGCCAGCCCTTTTTCGGTCAGGTCGTAGACGTTGACCTTCGAGGGCAGCGAGGCGGTATCTGACGCCACGCCGCTGGTGGAGGCGGCGATCGGCGCGATGCCTTTGTCATCATATTTTGCCGCGGCGTTCGCATCGGCGCCAACCATGTATCCCTGGCGGATAAAGGTCTCCAGGGCCGCTTTATCATGGAAAACCAGCACCGTGCGCTGCTGCTTAATCCCCATTCCCAGGCCGGCGCCACCCTGGGCCATTTTCATATAGGTGTCTTTCCCGGTGGCCTTATCCCGTACCACGCCGTAACCGCTGCCAAACCCGAACAGCAGGATCTTGCTGCTGTTATTGGCAAACACCGCATACCCTTTCGCCTGTTGGATGTCGCTGCGCGCCTCAGGCTGCAGGGCGTAAAGTTTATTAAGGGTTTCGCTGCGCATCTTCTGAATGCTGGCCCGCTGCTGGCTGGCGGTATCTCCCTGCGCGCTGCAGCCCGCCAGCGCGGTGATGGCGGCGAGGAAAAGCGTTTGTAATTTCATACACGTTTATTTTATTTAAATCTGAATATGGCCGGGAATAGTAGGGTAAATAACGCTTAATGCTCTATAAAATAAACGTTTATTTTTAAATTTTACTATTTTGAATGCTAATTACGCTGTTGAGGAGCCATTATTAAATAAGATGAGCTCATTCCAGGTATTAGAAATCCTGCTTGCATAAAGTTTCCACCGCGATACCGTGTAAAGTCCTTACTATATTTCCCGGAGAGCGGCATGAGTGATTATGTAATTCCAGAAATTAAAGCGACGGAAGCGGAAATGATTTCTATCCGTCATTATTTACATGCCAATCCGGAATTAAGTCTTGAAGAGTTTAATACCAGCGAACTGGTGGCTGGCAAACTGGCGGAGTGGGGCTATCAGGTCACCCGCGGCCTCGGTAAAACCGGTGTGGTCGGCAGCCTGCGCAAAGGCGATTCGCCGCGCACCATCGGCCTGCGCGCCGATATGGACGCGCTGCCGATCCATGAAACGACTGATTTGCCCTGGGCCAGTACGGTACCCGGAAAAATGCACGCCTGCGGCCATGACGGCCATACCACCATTTTGCTTGCGGCGGCGAAATATATCGCCTCGCCGGCCTGCCAGTTTAACGGCACGGTGCATCTGATTTTCCAGCCGGCGGAAGAGGCTATCGGCGGCGCCGATTTAATGATTAAAGACGGCCTGTTCGAGCAGTTCCCCTGCGAACGCATCTTTGGCTTGCACAACATGCCAGGCCTGCCGGTAGGCAAGCTGGGCTTCTACGCCGGCAACTTTATGGCCTCGGCGGACACCGTCAAAATCACGATTACCGGCTACGGCGGCCACGGCGCGCATCCCGAGCGCACCGTCGACCCGATCGTCGCCGGCGCGGCGCTGGTGATGGCCCTGCAGAGCATCGTGGCGCGCAACGTGCCGCCGGGGGAAACGGCAGTGGTCAGCGTCGGCACCTTCCAGGCCGGTATCGCCTCCAACGTCATTCCGGAGAGCGTGGTGATGGAGCTGAGCGTGCGGGCAATGAAGCCGGAAATCCGCGACCTGCTGATCAAGCGCATTCACGAGCTCGCTGGATTTACCGCCAAAAGCTATGGCGCCAGCAGCGCAGTGGAGGTTTACGACTCCTACCCGGTATTAACCAACAGTCCTGAAGAGACCGATTTCGCCCGGGCGCTGGCGCTGGAGGTGTTTGGCCGCGAAGGGGTCCTGGAGTCGGTCTCGCCGATGAACGCCAGCGAAGATTTCGCCTTTATGCTGCGTGAACGTCCGGGCAGCTACTTCCTGCTCGGCAACGGTGAGAAAGGGGAAAAGGGCGGTTGCATGGTGCACAACCCCGGCTACGACTTTAACGATGACATTATCACCACCGGCGCGACGCTGTTCGCCCGCCTGGTGGAAAAGCACTGTCGCTAATCTCTGGAGAAGAACGCGAATGAAAAAATCACTGTTGCTATGGCTGGCATTAATGGCGTCGACGTCGGCGCTGGCCGAAGGGGGAAAAGAAATCCGCTTCGGCGTCGACCCGACCTTCGCGCCGTTTGAATGGAAGGATCCGCAGGGCAAGCTGGCGGGGTTTGATATCGATTTAGGCAACGCCATTTGCCAGCAGCTGCAGGCGAAATGCGTATGGGTGGAAAGCAATTTCGACGGCATTATCCCGGCGCTGAAGGCGCGTAAATTCGATGCGATCCTTTCCGGGATGTACATGACCGAGAAGCGCAAAGCGCAGATTGCCTTTAGCGACAAGTTGTATAACGGACCGGTGTTCCTCGTGGCGCGTAAAAATACCCTGCAAGGCAATACGCCGGAACAGCTGAAGGGCAAAACCATCGGCGTGGAGCAGGGCTCGGCGCAGGAGACTTACGTTAACCAGCACTGGCGGCCGCAGGGGATTAACATTGTGGCCTACCAGGGGGCCGATAGCGTGGTGCGTGACCTGGAGTCCGGGCGCATCGACGGCGCGGTGCTCTCCGGGATGATGGCCGACTACAGCTTCCTGCAGCAGCCGCAGGGTAAGGAATTCGCCTTTGTCGGCGGCCATCTGCAGGACGATACGCTGTTTGGCGCCGGGGCGGCGATCGGCTTGCGTAAAGACGATGAGGCGCTGCGTCAGGAAATAAACGGCGCCATTGCGAAGATTCTTGCCGACGGCACCTATAAAAAATTAGCCGGCAAATATTTTAGCTTTGATGTTTATTCCGGGACATAATGTCTGAGTGTACCTGCGGGCATGGAGCGCCCGCCGTATGATTCCTTTTCTGATTATCCATTCACCTCCTCTCCTGACCATTGTGGTTACCTGAGGGAAGCAGAATATAAGCTAAGGAGTACTCGGCATGATGACACGTCCTTTGGGCAAAACCGGATTTTCCATCGCCCCATTAGTCTTTGGCGGCAACGTCTTTGGCTGGACCATCGATGAAAAAACCAGTTTTGCTCTTCTTGATGCTTTTGTTGACCACGGTTTTGACGCTATCGATACGGCGGATGTTTATTCCCGCTGGGCGGAGGGCAACCAGGGCGGCGAATCCGAAACCATAATCGGCCGCTGGCTGCAGGCGCGCCCGGGCATGCGCGATAAGGTGAAAATCTTCACCAAAGTCGGTTCCGATTTAGGCCTCCCCGGCCATAAAGGGCTCAGCAAAGCCTGGATCCAGCAGGCGGTGGACGACTCTCTGCGTCGCCTGAATACCGACTATATCGACCTCTACTTCTCTCACTGGCCGGATCCGCAAACCCCGGTGGCGGAAACGCTGGAGGCTTTCCATAGCCTGCAGCAGGCCGGAAAAATCCGCGCGATGGGGGCCTCTAACCTCGATGCGATGCAGCTGGCGGCGGCGCTGGAGGTAGCGCGTAAAGGCGGCCTGCCCGCCTGGCAGGTGCTGCAGCCGGAATATAACCTCTACCACCGCTCCGCGTTTGAAGGCGCGCTGTGCGATCTCTGCGTCAGCCGCGACATCGGGGTGGTGACCTACTACAGCCTGGCGTCCGGGTTCTTAACCGGCAAGTACCGCCAGCCGTCGGATCTCACACAGAGCCAGCGCGGAAGCGGGATTGGTAAGTACCTGAATCCGCGCGGGATGCGGATTATCGATACCCTGGTGGCGGTCGCGGACGAGCAGGGCGCGAAGCCGGCTGAGGTGGCCCTGGCGTGGCTGATCGGCCGCGAAGGCGTGACCGCGCCGATCGCCAGCGCCACCAGCGTGGCTCAGGTGGAGAGTTTTGCCCGCGCGGCGGCGCTGAGCCTGAGCGCGGAGCAGGTGGCGCGGCTGGACAGCGCCAGCGCCTGAGGCAATCCCTCTCCCCGGAGGCGGCGCGTTGCGCCTTCTCCGGGCTACCAAATCGCACAGAGCCGTAGCCCCGGTAAGCGGTAGCGCCACCGGGGATTTTGCGGCCACCAACCCCGACAGTTTCAGCCAGCGTGGTGAATAATTAACGGCAGGCCACCCGGACCGTAGATACTGTTACCACTTTTCAAATTTTTTAGCCTGAGAAAAGCGTTTATCCCGTGGCGCTTCGGAGTATATTGCGCTCCCGGTTAATTGTCTGCGTTATGTCAGTCATGGCGCAGGGGGCGGCCAGTCGCCGCCACCCGGCAAAATAACGGGGCGGTGCCTGAAAGCATGCCCGGCCACGCACTATTATTCCTGATGGCGGGTGACGTTGAGGATTTTCGCGCTGGCGCCGACCGGGAAATTACTCAAAGCGCCGAAATCGCTGCCCTGATAGCCCATGATCTTGCCGTCGGTGCGCATCTGCTGCAGATCGATCAGGATCACTCCCAGCGTCGGAATGATTTTCTCCCGCCAGACGAACAGATAGAGATCCTCCGCCACCTGCACATAGTGGCAGCGATCGACATCCGCCAGCCCCTTTTCCACACCGTCCAGACACTGCCAGGCGTAAAAATTATCGTTGAGATAGATGTGTTCATAGCGCTCGGTCGGGCTATAGGTGTACTGATTGCGCATGCCGACCAGCGCGGTGGTAAAGTCCGGCAGCGGCCCCGGCTGGGCATCCAGGCGGGCGAAGACGAACCGGGCCTCAACCGCGGTTAGCGGCAACCCTTGCTCTACCCGGCTGAAGGCGTCCAGCCGCGCGGCGGCTTCGTCCGGTAGCTGGCCGTAGACCAGCGTGGCGTTGCGCTGCGTCAGGTTGCATACCGCGCTGATGCTGGCGTTATCCCGCTCCGGGTCAAGAAAGTCGATAAACAGAATATCCGGGCGCAGGGCGGTCGCCCGCCAGGGGGCGCGCTTGCCGTTCCAGCTTAGCGTCTGCTCATCTTCGATAACCAGCTGCTGTGGCTCGCTTCCGGTGACATAAAAGGTAAAGGTTTCGCCGACGGGCAGGCTGGCGGGAGTGAGCAGGTTGCCGTGCGGGGCAAAACCATCGGCCAGCGCGCCGACCTGGATAAATACGGCTTCTGAAGTCATAGGGGCTCCTGAACAGAGTAGGGCGTTAGGTAAACGCCAGAGTGGGAACATCGACGATACTGGAACCGCCGTCGGCGACCAGGGTGGCGCCGCTGATGATGGCGGCCTGTGGCGAACAGAGAAAATGGCAGGCCTGCGCTATCTCTTCCGGGCTGGCGGGACGGCGCAGCGGAACGTCGCGACAGACCCGCTGATAAGCCTCAGTCAGCGACAGCCCTTCCGCCTGCATCAGCGGGATCATCTCTTCATCCGCCATCAGGGTGGTGACCCAGCCGGGACAGATGGCATTCGCGCGTACCCCTTGTGGGCCGTAATCGCGAGCCACGGAGCGCATCAGGCCGATCAGGGCGTGTTTAGCGGTGACGTAGCCGCAGGCCTGCGGCCCGGCAGCCAGCGAGGCGATGGAGGCGACAAACAGCACATTGCCGCGGCGGGCAATCAGCGAAGGCAGACAGGCGCGAACGCTGGCGAACGCGCTGGTGAGATTGCCGTCCAGCGCCTCGTGCCACTGGCTGTCGCTGGTCTCGGCGGCGGGGCTGTTGCCCATCCCGCCGGCGCTGCAGATCAGCACATCGATCCCGCCAGCCTGGTCGAGGATTGCCGGCAACAGTCGCTGGCGCCACACCTCGCCATCGGCGGCATTGCCCACCAGCGCCGTGGCGCCGCTCTCAGCGGCGACAGCCTGCAACGGCGCCTCGCGTCGTCCGGTAATAAACACCCGGTCGCCCGCGGCGCGCATCAGCCGCGCGCAGGCGGCGCCAATTCCGCTTCCGCCGCCGGTGATCACCACGACTCTCGCCATCCGCACTCTCCTGTAATGAGGTTTCCGATTACCTTAAAAAGCGTGCGAGGTCCCGACTATCGCCCGGAAGAACGATAGCCGTGGCGGTTAATGGAGCTCGCTCACAGGGATCGCCTGCGGCGCCGGAACCGGCTTCATGGTGGCGGGGTCGACTGCCAGATAACGTCCGGTTTTGCTGTCGATACCGACGTAGTCGATCATCTTGCCCTCTGCCCGGGTGACCATGGTGCGTTTGGCGAACGCCTCGTAAGCCTCGCGCATGGCTTTGACCCGATCGGGGTGGTCGGCCGCGACATCATGCGTCTCCAGCGGGTCGTCGTGCAGATTAAACAGCTGCCACGGCGCATCGCCGGCGGTGAGGCCGCGCGGCACCAGCCGCCGCAGCTTCCATTCGCCATCCACCCACGCCGCCTGATGATGCAGCTCGACGCCGTAGTTGCCGCGCGGCGGATCCTGTACTTCACCGGTGAGATAGCGCTTAAAGCTAACGCCGATCATCGGCAACACCGGCTTCTTCGCCAGCGATTTGTTCGGGTCGATACCGGCGAATTCATACAGGGTAGGCGCCACGTCATACACCGCCATGGTTGAGGCGTCGATTTTACCGCGCCGGGTAATCCCGGGACCGGAGATCATAAAGTCGGTGTTAATGCCGCCCTGGGCGCTGGTGGTCTTATGGTAGTTGGCGTAGGGGGCGTTGCTGACGTTGGCCCAGTGCGGGCCGTAGGAGACAAACGAGCCTTTGCGGCCGACGTTGTCATAGCGGTTATCGAACTGCTTCCAGAATTCGGGGGTAGATTCGTAATAAAAACCTTGCGCCGGGTTGGCGCCGTTGTCGGTCAGGAACACCAGCAGGGTGTTTTTATCGCGCCCGGTCTGCTTCAGCGTCTCCATCAGCGTGCCGATCTGCGCGTCCATATTGGCGATCATCGCCGCGTAGACCTGCATCACTTTCGCCGTATATTTCTGCTGCTCTGGCGTTAGCGCTTCCCACTCTTTATCCAGCTCCAGATGCGGCAGCGGGGTGTCGTCATGAATAATTCCCAGCGCTTTCAGACGGGCGATGCGCTGGCGATAGACCTCGGCGTAACCCTGCTCATACTGGCCTTTAAAACGTTTGATCCACTCATCCGGCGCCTGCAGGGGGTCATGAGGGGCGGTGAAGGCCAGCCAGGCGAAGACCGGCTGCTCCTTCGGCGTCGCTTTAATCCAGCTGTTCATCTGGCGGGCGTAGGCTTCGCTGGAGTAAAAATCATCCGGCAGGGAGACGCGCTCGCCGTCGCGGGTGTAGTAGGTGTGGAACGCCTCGACGGTTCCGAGTGGAATCGCATCGTTAAAGTGGCTGGTACCGCCGCCCATAAAGGCGAAGGCGTGGTTAAAACCGCGGTCCTTCGGCGTGGCGCCGGGAACAAAACCGAGATGCCATTTGCCGGCCATCAGCGTGTTATAGCCGGCATCTTTAAAGCGCTCGGCCATGGTGGTGACGCGGTCGGTCAGCCGCAGCTCGTAACCCTCCTTGCCAATGGTGCTGTCGTACCACCACATGCCGCCCATCCCGGCCTGCTGGTTGCTGTTGCCGGTGAGCAGCATTGAGCGCGCCGGGGCCGACATCGGCGAGGTGTAATACTGGCTCATGCGCATCCCCTGCTCGGCCATCGCCTGCAGGTTAGGGGTGGGGATCTCGCCGCCAAAGGGACTGATGTCCGAGTAGCCCATATCATCGGCGATAATCACGATGACGTTCGGACGCTCCTGCTGCGCGGCGTGCGCGCCACCGGCGAGGATCATACTGACCGCCGCGGCCATGGCTGTTTTATTCACAACGGATTCTCCTGTTTCTGCGGGAATAGCTTTCAGAGCAATGGGCTACGCCGGATGCGCGGCCCCGACAAACGCGGCCCGCCAGGCTTGTAGCCCCTGCAGGTCGCGGGAAAAAGGGCGCACAGGCGCAAGGATTTCGCTAAAGAAACGGTAATAACCGCCGCATAGCCGATTGTTGCCAGCGGCGTTGAGATGCGCGGGGCAGCCGCCCTGGCAGACCATTTTCACCGAGCAAGTCTGGCATTCGCGGCGCCGGCTTTTCTGCTGACCGAAAGGCAACTGAACCGAGGCGTCGACCGCGGCGGCGAGCGTCTGTTCGTCAAGACGGCCCAGCCGGTGTTCGGCGTTGATCAGATGATCGCAGGCGTAGAGCTGTCCATCGGGCTCCATCACCAGGTTGCTGCCGCAGCGGGCGCTGTGCACGCAGCTGCCGCTGGTATGGGTAAAGTACTGCGCCCACGCCTGTTCGATATTGATAACGAACACCCGCCCCCTATCGCAGCGCTTCTGCCACTGGCGCCAGATGCCGACCATAAAACGCCCCCAGTTATCGGCGCTGAGCTGGTATCCCTCGCGCAGGGCTGCGCCTTCGCTCATCAACGGCTGAAACTGCAGATAACGCGCGCCGAGGCTGACCAGCCGGTCATAAATCGCCGCCGCGTGGGTGGCCATCTCGTTATGCACCACCACCAGCAGATTAAAGTCCACCTGATGCTGATGGAGCAGGTCAATGCCGCGCAGCGCCGCCGACCAGGTCGACCCGCCGCGTTTGTCCGGACGATGGTGATCCTGCAGCGCTTCGCTGCCTTCGAGGCTCAACCCGATAATAAAGCGATGTTCGCGAAACAGCCGACACCAGGCGTCGTTGATCAGCGTCCCGTTGGTTTGCAGGCTATTGCTGATAGTCACGCCGTCGGGGGCATAGCGCGCCTGCAGGGCGAGCGCTTTTTTGTAGAAGCTCAGGCCGGCCAGCAGCGGCTCGCCGCCCTGCCAGACAAAGTTGATTTCCCGCGCGCCGCTGGGCTGCGCGGCGATATAGCGGCGGATAAATTGCTCTAACCGCGCATCGTCCATCTTGTTGACCGGCGCTGCATCCTGCGGGTAATAGCAGTAGCGGCAGGCGAGGTTACAGGCGGGGCCAATCGGCTTCATCAGAATATGAAACGGCACCGGCGAACGCGGCTCAGCGGCCAGTGGAATTTGCTGCTGGCGCAGGGCGGCGATATTCAGCATCGGCTTATCCTCGGTTAATGACCGGTGTTGTTCACATTATTTCGGCAACAGCGGGTCAGGCGTAATCACATGATTAAGCCGCGGCGAAAATTAATTGCATCCTGTTAAGGGTATAAGTGAAAAAAAACAGAAATCCATCGTTCTTAAGGATGAGAATGACGCGTCGGGGATAGGGTTTTTTTATCACCAGGGGCAGGTACGCCGGGTGTTAATCTTATTTGTTTATGTTTTAACGCCGCTATCGTAAAGCATGGCCGGGGTGTTTTTTAAATGCTTTATATAACAATGTATTGCTGAAAATTTTGTAACGGCTATCACATTGTTAATATGTTAATGATTGTGTTACTTAAATGTGAAATGTATGCTTCAATTATCAGTAGTCATCCATGTGTCATGTACCATCATCTCGACGGGGAGGCCCTATCATGTCTGCTTTGTTAAAAGCCAGCCGTAATGATGCGATAATAGCCCGTTGTTTACAGACTATTTCCCAGTTAATTCCACTAACTTCAGCGGTGTTTTATCGAGTAAATAATCGTTTAAAACCCGAAAACTATATATTGCATAATATTTCCGATAATACGCACCAACAATATCTGGAAAACTTTCAGCCGCTGGATCCGCTTCTGCCGTCGCACTTTAGCCACCAGAACACCACCGTGGCGGCGATGACGCCGCGGCTCTGCGACCGCAACCGGCATTACTATCATGAATTTATGTTGCCGAATAACGTGCGCGACATGACCGAGATCTTTATCCGCCGCGAGCGGCGGATCGTCGCCGGTATCTCGCTGATGCGCGACGTGCCTTTCTCCAGCGAAGAGCGCCAGCGGGCCCAGGCGGTGCTGCCGCTGGTAGAGCTGGCCATTCGCGACTGCCTGCAGGAAGAAGATGATCTGCCCGCCATCCTGACGGCGAAAGAGCGGGAAATCGTCGGCATGGTGCGCGAAGGCGCCAGCAATAAGCTGATTGCCCGCCAGCTGGATATCTCGCTCTCGACGGTAAAAACGCACCTGCGCAATATTTTCGCCAAGACCGAAGTGGTCAATCGTACCGAACTGGTTTCCCGAACCTGGATGCCGGCCGCTCAGCGTACGCTGCATCTGTAATCTGACTTTCGCATCCCGCGCGCGCCGTGGCAGCACGGCGTTTTCCTGATGCCTGTGGGTATCACTCCCTGGAGGATCCTCCGGGGGGAGGCTTTTTTGACCGGAGCACGCCCTACGATGTCGAGTACACCTCTCACTGATAATGCGCTTTCCCGGCCCGCCGGGCTGATGGTGTCCCTGCGTTTGCTGGCGGCGATCGTGATTTTTGCCGCTATTGCGCCGGGTATTCTGATGACCGCGCCGGCGGTGGCGGCGCAGCTGGCCAGCGAATGGCAGCTAAAACCCGGGCAGATCGGCTGGCTGTTCTCAGCGGAGCTGGGGGCGATGAGCCTGGCGACGCTCCCGGCGTGGTGGTGGATGAGCCGCCTCGACTGGCGGCGGGTTGCCCTGACGGCCGGGGTGGTGTTTCTGGCCGCCAACCTCGTCTCGGCGGTGGTCACCCAGTACGAGACGCTGCTGGCTGCGCGCTTTATCGCCTCGCTGGCGGGCGGCACGTTGATGATTTTGTGCATCAGCTGCGCGGCCGGAACGCCGAACCCGTCGCGGGTCTACGCCTTCTGGGTGCTCGGGCAACTGCTGTTAGGGATGCTTGGCCTGCTGGCGCTGCCCGGCCTGTTCGCGACCTTTGGCCTGAAGGTGGTGTATCTGATCCTCGCTGCCATCATGCTCTGCTGTTTGCCGCTGGTATCCGCTTTCCCTCCGCGCTTTCAACCGCTTTCAGTCTCCCGCCAGCAGCCGTCGACGGCGCTGTGGCGTCAGGCGCTGGCGGTGCTGGCGGTGCTCACTTTCTATATCAGCCTCAGCGCCGTGTGGACCTTTATCGGCACCATCGGCAGCGGGGCGGGGCTGAGCCCGACGCAGGTCGGTCTGGTGCTGGCGGCGGCGACGGTTTGCGGCATCATCGGCGCCGGCGGCGCGGCCCTGCGGGGTACCCGGCGGGCCGATCGTTTACCGGTGTGGCTGGGTTACGGCCTGCTGATCGTCAGCGTCGGGCTGTTGATCGGCCAGCCGCTGCTGGTGCGCTACGCCATCGCGGCGCTGCTGTTTAAGTTCACCTGGACCTTTGTGCTGCCCTTTATCCTCGCCCGCGTGGCCGGGCTGGATAACAACGGCCGGCTGATGAACAGCATCAATCTGGTGATCGGCGGCGGCATGGCGGCTGGCCCGGCATTAGCCGGGGCTTTACTGCAGCATTTTGCCAGCGCCGACCCGCTGCTGGCGGCGGCAGGCGTCTGCGCGCTGCTGTCACTGATTTTGATTGTGGCGGCGTCCGCCGCCGGGAAGGCTTAGCCCACGGGAGGATAGAGTGAAAAGAAAAACCGGTTTCTTCTTTGATGAACGTTGTTTCTGGCACAGTACCGGCCTGCACGCGGTGACGCTGCCGGTGGGTGGCTGGGTGCAGCCGCCCGCCGGCGGCGGCCATGCCGAATCGCCGGAGACCAAGCGGCGGATGAAAAACCTGATGGATGTCTCCGGGCTGACGCCGCAGCTGGCGCTGCGCAGCGCGGCGCCGGCGAGCCTTGAGGACCTGCGGCGGATCCACCCCGACAGCTATCTGGAGCGCTTTAAGGCGATCAGCGATAACGGCGGCGGCATGCTCGGCAAAGAGGCGCCGCTGGGGCCGGGGAGCTATGAAATCGCCTGCCTTTCCGCCGGACTGGCCTGTGCCGCCGTGGAAGCGGTGCTGAAGGGGGAGCTGGATAACGCCTATTCGCTGTCGCGCCCGCCCGGACACCACTGTCTGCCGGATCAGTCGATGGGATTTTGTTTCCTCGCCAATATTCCCATTGCCGTCGAGCGGGCGAAAGCGCGGCTGGGGCTGGGCAAGGTGGCGATCATTGACTGGGATGTTCACCACGGCAACGGCACCCAGCATATCTACCTGCAGCGCGATGACGTACTGACTATCTCCTTGCATCAGGATGGTTGCTTCCCGCCGGGCTACGCCGGCGAGGACGATCGCGGCGTGGGCGCGGGCAAAGGTTACAACATTAATATTCCGCTGCTGGCCGGGGCGGGCGACGACAGCTGGCGCTATGCGCTGGAAACTATCGTCATTCCTGCGCTGGCGCGTTTTGAGCCGGAGCTGATTATTATCGCCTGCGGCTATGACGCCAACGCCATGGATCCATTAGCGCGGATGCAGCTACATAGCGACAGCTTCCGGGCGATGACCGAACAGGTCCAGCAGGCGGCGGATCGCCTGTGCGGCGGGAAACTGGTGATGGTGCACGAGGGCGGCTATGCCGAATCCTACGTGCCGTTCTGCGGCCTGGCGGTGATGGAAACGCTGAGCGGTATCCGTACCGAGGTCCAGGATCCGCTGCTGGAATTTATTCAGCAGCAGCAGCCGCGGGCGGAGTTCGCGCAATTCCAGAGACAGGCTATCGATCGGCTGGCGCAACAGTTCGGTCTGCAGTAGTCGCTCACGCGTTCACGTTGATCCCGAAAGTCCCGATATGGGACTTTTTCTTTACTTAGTCCCGAAATGGGACTAGTCTCTGCACATGAAGATAATCTCAGTGAAAACCTTAAGGGACTTCTGGGCGGAGAATCCCGACGCTGAACAACCGCTAAAGGCCTGGGTAGACGAAGCGACAAAAGCAGACTGGAAAACCCCGGCGGAGATAAAGGACCAATACCGCAGCGCAAGTATTCTGAAAAATAAGCGAGTGGTATTCAACATAAAGGGAAATGATTACCGGTTAATCGTAGCCGTTGCTTATCTGCGGGGGTGGATGTTCGTTAAGTTTATCGGAACGCATAAGGAATATGACGTGATAAACGCTGAGACGATAGAGAGGAAGTAAATGATGAATGTTAAGCCTATCCGCACTGAACAAGATTACGAAGCCGCGTTAAGCGCGGTTGAACCTTTTTTTGATAATGAACCAGCACCTGATACGCCAGAGGGCGATTTTTTTGAGGTGATGTGCCTGCTGATTGCTGAGTATGAAAAAAAGCACTATCCCATCGAGCCTCCTACGCCGATAGAGGCCATCAAGTTTCGCATGGAGCAGCAGGGGCTGACCGTGAAAGATCTGGAGCCGGCGATTGGTAAATCTAATCGCGTGTATGAAATTCTCAACGGTACGCGCAACCTGACGCTACCGATGATTCGCCGGCTTCATGCTCAGTTCGGCATTCCGCTGGAGAGTCTGATCGGCGCGTGAAGGCGCGGGCATCTGGCTCACTCATGCATCCACTGACTTACCGCCTGATTGATCATCGCCAGCACGCTGAGCAGCAGCATCCGCTGCTGCGCTTCGAGCTTCAGATAACGGCGCAGCGGCGGCATTTTACAGACCACTTCGCTGGCGGCCCAGGGTTCAATGCAGCAACGCCAGCCGCTATCGTCAACGGTCAGCGAAAAGCGGCGGTAGTCCAGCTCGCTTAAGGTCTGCTGGAGATTAGGAAAACCGTTGAGATAGCCCGCGAGTTCCTCGCTGCCTTTGCCGCCGATAAAGCGGATCGGCTGGCGTTTCCACCAGCCGGACTGGTGGGCGCGGATCTTACCGCGAGCGGGCCGGGTTACCGGCCCCTCGACGACAAACTCGCAGCTGTGAATGCTGGCCATAAACAGCCGCTTCTGACGCACGCTGAAGGTGACGGCGGTGGCGTCGTTCAAGCGCAGCTGCGCGCTGCGTTCGCTCAGCTTTTCGCACGGCCAGCCCGCCAGGTCACGCTGCACCGCGTTCATTAACGGCGTTTCAAACCAGGGGACGGAGGACATCTGGCGTCATCTCCCCGCGGGTCTGTTTTTCATAATTGCCGATGGCGCGCTCCACCACCTCTTCCACTACCAGCGGCTTGAACGGGTTGACGCGCTGCACGCACAGCGTCCAGAACAGGGCGTAGGCGGCGGTCAGGCCGAGCATAATGCCGAACGGCACCAGCACCTGGCGGCTGTCCATCCCCGGCGGCGTGATATTGACGATAGCGATGATAATCCCGACGCTGGAGATAATCTGCGGCAGCGGGAACCACGGCGAGCGGTAGGCGCGCGGCAGGTCCGGGCGGCGAATGCGCAGCATCACCACCGACAGGGTAACCAGCAGGTAGGCGACGCCCCAGGCGCAGACCGCGGCGAGGATCAGCGGTACGATGCGGTCCAGATCGCCGTTCAGATACCAGGCGTGCAGGCAGGGGATCGCCACGCCGATAGCAATGGCGATCACCGGTGTCTTAAAGCGCGGATGCAGCCAGGTCAGGAAGCGGGGCAGCGCGCCGTCCAGCGCCATACCGTAGATAATGCGCGGCACGGCGGCCATCAGCGTATTGATGGTGGCGCAGCCGGCCAGCAGTAGTCCGGCTCCCAGCCAGTACTGGCCGGCGCGGCCCATCACCCGCGCGGCGAAGGCCGGGATCGCCATCGGCGTGTCCAGCAGATGGACGTTGTTGGCCGCGTCGAGCACCACGTTTTCCACCTGGCGGTTGATCGCCGCGCCGTAGATAAACATGCAGCTGGCGACCCCCAGCAGGCCCAGCGCCATCGCCCGTGGAATAGTGCGATGGGCCTGTTTGATTTCCGGCGCCATCGGCGTTACCAGCTCGCAGCCGACGAACATAAACATCGCCATGCCGATATAGCCGAACAGGCCGTTGATATCGCTGATGTTCAGCGGCGTGCCGAACCAGCCGGAAAGATGGGTGACCGGCGCCATAAAAATGCCGCACAGGCCGAAAATGGTCAGCGTGGTCCACATGCCGAAGGTCAGCACCACTTCGACCTTGCCGAAGATTTCCACGCCGATGGCGTTGAGCAGGCCGAAAATCACCACCATGCCGACGCCCACCATCCAGGTATTCTGGTGAGCGGCCATCTGCGCGTTGATCGACTCGAAGTTCACCAGCGCCATAATGCCCGCCAGGATCGTCTCCGCCGTCCCGGCGAAAATATGCACGATCAGATAGGCGCACAGCGCGCCGGTAATGGCGAAGAAGCGCCCCATGCCGCAGGAGATATAGTCGTACACCGAACCGGTGGTAGGGATTAACGTCGCGGCTTCGGCGAAGGTGGTGACCTGCGCCTGCATCATAATAAAGGCCAGCAGTACCGCCAGCGCGAAGGTATCGCCGCCCATGCCGAAGCCGCTGGTCACCGTCAGGATCACCGGGCTGGCCATGATCAGCCCGACGGAGCTGGCGAGGGTGGTCGGGAAGCCGACGACGCCGCGCTCAAGATGGCTGGCGAGTCTGTTACTAAACATAGTCAACCTCTGCACAATAATGGGGTAGGGCAGGGAATAGCCAGCGCCACTCCCGGATAGTCATAATTTAGGCGGGCATCCTGCTCAATGAATATCGTCCGGAAGGTGGAGGGCGGCGCATGATTCTGTGACGGCGTCGATGAATGTGGCGGCTGATAAACAACATGACCCCGAAAACCGGGGCCATTCGTCCTGTCACATTGCGCCTGTTTCTGCCGGGTGGCGGCTGCGCCTTACCCGGCCGACGGTCCGTGCGGCCTGCCTTTAATTTGGCCTCAAAATCCCCGGTGGCGCTGCCGCTTACCGGGGCTACAGCGCTGTGCGATTTGGTAGCCCGGAGAAGGCGTAATGCGCCGCCGGGCATGATCAGCGTGTTAGCGCGTCTCGACGTTTGCCAGGTAGTGCTTCACAAAGCGCGGCGTCAGGATTTTCCACTCCACTTCGGTACCCTGTTTGACAAACCAGCTGTCGCCCGGCGCGAAGCGCTGCGGCTCGCCGCCGGCGACGGTCAGCTCCACTTCGCCCTCCAGCACGGTGGCGTGTTCGGTAAACGGATAGGTCATGGTGAAGCTCCCTTCAGTGGACGAAAACAGTCCGCAGGTAAAGGCGTCCTGCGGCTCGCCGTAGATCATCGCCCCGGCCACCTGCGGGTCGCCGGCGGTCGGCGTCGCGCCAAGCAGGCTGACGCTGCCGATCGGCTGTAGTTCAGGTACCGGGTGTTTGAGTTTAAAAGCGTGCATAGCGTTCTCCTGATTAACTCCGGCCTTTCCAGAAACCGGCGGTTTGATGCATCAGTTTTCCGGCGGTGACTAACAGCAAGCGCAGGCTGTCACGGCCGTGGATGGTCGCGTGGGGGATGCTGCTTAGCAGACGATAGCGGTCGGAACCGCCATTGATCCCTTCGGCGAGGATTTTGCACACGATGTGCGACGGGGTGACGCCGAAGCCGGAGTACCCCTGGACGTAAAAGACGTTGTTATGGTCGCGTAAGGTGCCGATCTGCGGGAACAGGTTGGCGCTACAGGCCATCGGCCCGCCCCAGGCGAAATCGATCTTCACATCTTTCAGGTACGGGAAGACCTCCGCCAGCAGGGTGCGATTCCAGGCGGCGAAATCGTTCGGCGTATACTCCACGAAGCGGGTGGCGCTGCCGAACAGCAGGCGGTTTTCCCGGGTGACGCGGTAGTAGTTAATCACCGGGCGAATATCGCTGAAGGCGCCGCGCAGCGGGCTGATGCGCTCGATCAGTTCATCGGAGAGCGGCTCGGTCGACACCTGATAGGAGTAGGTGACCAGCGTTTTGTTGTAGATCTCCGGCTCCATATTGTTGAGGAAGCTGTCGCAGGCCCACAGCAGTTTGGCGGCTTTGACGCTGCCCATCGCGGTGCGTACCCGCACCTGTTTGCCGTAATTCACCTCCACCACCGGCGAGGATTCGAAAATCTTCACCCCCAGCGAATGGGCGGCCTGCGCCGAACCAAGCAGCATATTCAGGGAGTGGATCTGCCCGCCGCCCATATGTTTCAGCGCGCCGCAGTAAACCTCGGAGCCGACCACCTGCTGCACCTCTTTCCCGGTATACAGTTCAATTTCTTCATCCGGGGTGGCGGCCTTAAACTCCTTCTCCCACTGGCGCAGCGTTTTGAGCTGTCGCTGGTTATAGGCGAGATAGCCGTAGCCGGGGACGAAATCGGCGTCGATGTTGTATTTGCGGATGCGTTCGCGAATGATGCCAGCGCCAAGATTGGAAATTTTAAACAGCGTCTCCAGCCCCTCTTTGCCGACGTGTTTTTTCACCGCTTCGATATCGTGACCGATCCCGGCCATCACCTGGCCGCCGTTGCGCCCGGTGCCGCCGTAGCCGAGATGGCGCGCTTCCAGCACCACCACGTTGGTGATCCCCTGTTCCGCCAGCTCAAGGGCGGTGTTAATGCCAGAGAAGCCGCCGCCGATAATCACCACATCGGCTTCAATATCTTCCCGCAGCGCCGGAAAATGGAGCTGGTATTTCTTCGTCGCGCCGTAGTAGTTCAGCGCATCGATTTTAATATTCATCGCGTTACCCTGTGGTCTTGCCTGGCTCAAGGTCCTCATCACAGCACGCCGCGCGGGCGTTGAATATCGTCCGGAAGAATGACGTTCTTTAGAACGATGGGCGGCGGCGATAAGCCGTGTTGTGATGGACTCACTTTGCTGAAAAACGGGTGCTGACGATGAGCGAGATAACCTTACTGGCGGAAGTGACCGCCTTTTTACGCCAGCCGCACGGGCAGTTTATTGCTGGTCAACATGAAGCGGGCCGCGGCGCGCCGTTCGCGGTGATCAACCCGGCGACCGGACAGGCGATTGCTGAGGTCACGGCGGCGGATGTCGGCCAGGCGGATCGCGCGATGGAGAGCGCCCGCCAGGCGTTTAATCAGTGGCGCGAGATGCCGACGCTGGCGCGCGGCGCGCTGCTGCTGAAGCTGGCGGATGCCCTGGCCGAACATCGTGAAGCGCTGGCGCAGCTGGAAAGTCTCTGCTCCGGTAAAACCATCATGCTGGCGCGGATGCTCGAGCTGGATCAATCGGTGGCGTTCCTGCGCTACTTCGCCGGCTGGGCGGGGAAGGTGACGGGCGAGACGCTGGATGTGTCGCTCCCCTCCATGAGCGGGGAGAAATATACCGCCTTTACCCGCCGCCAGCCGCTGGGGGTGGTGGTCGGCATCGTACCGTGGAACTTCTCCATCATGATTGCCATCTGGAAGCTGGCGGCGGCCCTGGTCTGCGGCTGCACCATCGTCCTCAAGCCGAGCGAGTATACGCCGCTGACGCTGCTGCGGGTGGCGGAGCTGGCAAAAGCGGTGGGTATTCCGGATGGGGTGATTAACGTGGTCAACGGCGCCGGCGGCGAGATTGCCCAGCGGCTGATCGCGCATCCGGCCTGCGCCAAGGTGAGCTTCACCGGCTCGGTGGCCACCGGTGAAAAAGTCCAGCAGTCGGCCAGTGCCTCAGGTAAGCGGGTGACCCTTGAGCTGGGGGGTAAAAACGCCGCGCTGTTCCTCGATGACCTGACGCCGGAGGCGATGGTCAACGGCATTATTGAAGCCGGCTACCTGAACCAGGGGCAGATTTGCGCCGCTGCGGAGCGTTTTTATCTGCCGCAGGGCAAACTGGATGCGGTGCTGGCGCTGCTGAAAGACAAGCTTAGCGCCTTCGCGCCGGGGTCGCCGCTGGATGAACAAACGCTGATGGGGCCGCTGGCCAACCGCCAGCAGTACGAGAAAGTGCTCAAACTGATCCAGACCGCGCGCGACGAGGGGGATACCATCGTCTGCGGCGGCGAAGCGCTGCCGGGGGAGGGTTATTTCCTGCAGCCGACCGCGGTCAAAGTCCGCAGCGAAGAGAGCACCCTGATGCGCGAGGAGACCTTCGGTCCGGTGTGCAGTTTTATCGGCTATCGCAGTGAAGAAGAGGCGCTGGCGCGGATCAATGCCTCACCGTATGGCCTGGCGGCCAGCGTCTGGTCGGATAATATTCGTCAGGCGCTGCGCTACTCGGAGGCGATTGACGCCGGCATCGTGTGGGTCAATATGCATACTTTCCTCGACCCGGCGGTGCCGTTCGGCGGCATGAAGGGCTCGGGCATCGGGCGCGAATTCGGCAGCGCGTTTATCGATGATTATACGGAGCTGAAGTCGGTGATGGTGCGCTATTAATCGCCGTTCAGCGACATAGCGCTGTTATGTGTCGCTTTGCGCCAGATAGGCAACACATTGTGTGCCTTCTGGCCTGCAACCCGGGCGGTGCACGGCATCGCTTCCGGGACGCTTTTCCCGTCACGGATCCTTTCTTCCCCTCCTAATCCGCCATTGCCGTAAAAAAAATCAGCAGATTATCTTTTTTGCCCGCCAAGACTTGTTTGACACTGGATAATGAGTATAGTTCTCATTCTCTTTTTCATTCGTAATTTTGGCAAGGTTCGAGCTGCGCCAGTGAGTCGTTCACTAAGAGTCGCGAAGGCGTAGGGTGACGTAAAGACAGCAGGCTGGAAACACACAATATCGGCCGCTGCGCGTCCATCGGGTCATTGATTTTTTATAGGGTTGATCCAATGAAATACACACTTCCGGCGTTGACGCTGGCCATCAGCGCGGCGTTAAGCGGCTGCGCGACGCCTCATTCCTCTGCCGTTTCCCAACCGGTTGTCGACTCGCCAGTCCCTAACGTGGCGCAACCGCTGCAGCGCCAGCTAGCGGAAGGGCTGTACGAGATGGCGTTAAGCCCGCAGGGTGATGCGCTGTACGTCGCCAGCGCTGAAGGCTTTAAAAATGTGCAGGGCGGGGCGGTTTACACACTGGATCCGCACACCCTCAATACCATCGGCCTGACGCACACCGATCTGAAAAACTTCGCTTTACAGCTCTCTGCGGAGGGTAAAACGCTGTATGTCAGCAATTCGCTGGACGGCGGCATCAGCGCTATCGACACCGCCACCGGCAAGGTAAAAAACCGTCTGCTGTTCAGCGAGCGCAATGAAAAAGGTCGCCCTTATGGGGCCCGTCAGCTGCTGTTGCTGAATAATACTCTCTACGTTGGCGCGGTCGCCGACCCGGCGCAAATCTGGGTGGTTGACGCCACCACTCTGAAGCTGAAAACGCGGATTAAAAATACCGGTAAATGGATGACCGGCCTGCACTACTCCGCGCAAACCGGTCGCGTGTACGCCGCTAACGGCAGCGGTGAAATTCTGGTGATCAACCCGCGTAACCAACGCATTGAACAGCGCTGGAAGCCGCTGGGCGACAAGCCGGCGCTGCTGCTTAATATGGCCGAAGATAGCGACACCGGCCGTCTGTTCGTGACCGACAACTCGAAAGCGAAAACCACTCTGGTGCTGGATATTCACAGCGGCAAGCTGCTTAAACAGCTCGACGTCGGCGATTCGCTGGCGGTGCAGTTCAATAAGAAACGCCACGAAATTTATATTTCACAGCGTGAATCCGGCAAGGTCATCAGCCTTGACGCCAGCCGCTACACGCTGAAGAAAAGCTGGGCGCTGCCGGCCAATCCCAACAGCCTGCTGCTTTCCGCCGATGGTCAGACGCTGTTTGTCACCGTCAAACAGCCCTTCAATAAAGACCACTCCACTAAAGGCCCGGACAGCGTCGTACGTATCGACCTGAACGCGCAATAAAAATAACGGGTCCGGCGACGGGCCCTTTGATCCATTTATCCTCATCCATGGGGCAAATTATGCACACCACGCACTATTCATCCTTCCCGCTGCGTAAAACGCTGCTGGCCTTAGCCATCGGCGCCGCCAGTCAAACGGCGATGGCCGCGGACGCTGCCGCCGCGAAGCAGCCTGGCGAAGAGACCCTCATCGTCGAGGCTAATGAAACCAGCGATTTTAAATCCGGCGGCGACCTGGTGGTTCCGGCATTCCTCGATGGCCAGATCGCCCACGGCGGCCGTCTGGGGATGCTTGGCGAACAAAAAGCGATGGACGTCCCGTTTAACGTCATCGGCTATACCTCGAAGCTGATTCAGGATCAGCAGGCGAAAACTATCGCCGATGTCGTCAGTAACGACGCTGGCGTGCAGGCCGTACAGGGCTACGGCAACTTCGCCGAGACCTATCGAATCCGCGGGTTTAAGCTCGATGGCGATGACATGACGATGGGCGGCCTGGCGGGCGTGGTGCCGCGTCAGGTGATGGACACCCAGATGCTGGAGCGCGTTGAAATTTTCAAAGGGGCTAACAGCCTGCTTAACGGCGCGGCCAGCAGCGGCGTCGGCGGGATGATTAACCTCGAGCCGAAGCGGGCGGAAGATCTGCCGACCGCGCGCGTTGGCGTCGACTATACCTCTGATTCTCAGGTGGGCGGCACCCTCGACCTGGGGCGGCGTTTCGGCGACAACAACCAGTTCGGCGCCCGGGTCAACCTGGTGCACCGCGAGGGTGAAGGCGCTATTGATAATGATAAACGTCGTACCACACTGGCTTCGCTGGGGCTTGATTACCGCGGCGACCGTTTCCGCTCCTCGCTCGATTTCGGCTATCAGAAGAAAACGTTCCACGGCGGTACGATGGGCGTCAATATCAGCGGCGTGGATTTCGTTCCGGCGCTGCCGGACAACAGCAAAAACTACAGCCAGAAGTGGGGCTATAGCGATATCGAAAGCGAGTTCGGCATGGCGAAGGCAGAATATGACCTGACCGATAGCTGGACGGTATACAGCGCCCTCGGCGGCCAGCATTCGCATGAAATTGGTACCTACAGCGCGCCGAAGCTTCTGAATAAAAACGGCGATGCGACGGTGGGCCGCCTGGATACTAACCGCATTATCGACGCGATCAGCGGCATGGGCGGGGTACGCGGCGATTTCAATACCGGCGCGATTTCGCATAAGGTGAACCTCGGCTATGCGGCGCAGGTGCATACCGATGCGACCGCCTGGCGGATGTCGGCCGGGAACCCGACCACTAATATCTATGACAACCATGATGTGGCGATGCCGGATAACGCCTATTTTGGCGGCAACTACCACGATCCGCTGGTCACCTCGCGCAGCCGTACGCAGGGCTGGCTGCTGAGTGATACCCTCGGCTTCTTTAACGATAAAGTGCTGTTTACCGCCGCCGCTCGTCATCAGAAAGTGGTTGTGCGCAACTACAGCAACGCCACCGGGCTGGAAGATACCTCTTCGCGTTATACCCAAAGCCGCTGGATGCCGACGTTTGGCCTGGTGTACAAGCCGTGGGAGCAGCTGTCGCTGTATGCTAACCATACCGAAGCGCTGCAGCCGGGCTCTGTGGCGCCGACGACGGCGGCCAATGCCGGGCAGAGTACCGGGATCGCGCACTCGAAGCAGGACGAAGTGGGCGTCAAGATCGACTACGGTACGATCGGAGGATCGCTGGCGCTGTTTGAAATCAAAAAACCGAACGCCATTTCCGATACCGCTGGCAATTACGGCCTCGACGGCGAGCAGCGTAACCGCGGCGTAGAGATGAACGTCTTTGGCGAGCCGATGCTGGGACTGCGTCTTAATGCCAGTACCGTCTGGCTGGATGCAAAACAGACTAAAACCGCTGAAGGCGCAACCGACGGTAAAGATGCCATCGGGGTGGCTAACTTCTACGCGGTACTCGGCGCCGAATATGACATCAAGCCGGTGGAAGGCCTGACCGCTACCGCGCGCGCCAATCATAGCGGGTCGCAGTATGCCGATGCGGCCAATACCAAAAAGCTGGATAGCTACACCACCCTGGATTTAGGTCTGCGCTATCGTATGCGTCTGAACGCCGACCAGAACGAAATGATCTGGCGCGTCGGGGTGACCAACGTGACCAACGAGAAGTACTGGTCTGGCATTGACGATACCGGTACTTACCTGTTCGAAGGCGATCCGCGTACCGTCCGCGTCTCAATGAGCTACGACTTCTGACGCTAAAAAAAGCGGGGCGGGCGGCTGACGCTCGCCCCATGCAACTTGCGACAATCCCCCCTAAGTGATAAAAGGTGCCCCTTCACAAAAACACACAGGGGAACGACGTGAAAGACGCGTCAACGTCGTCGGAGACCGTCACGGAAAGTGGCCCGACGCTTCATCGCGGTTTACAGAACCGACACATTCAACTTATCGCCCTTGGCGGCGCGATTGGTACCGGCCTGTTTCTCGGCATTGGTCCCGCTATCCAGATGGCCGGTCCGGCGGTCTTACTGGGCTACGCCGTGGCCGGGATTGTCGCTTTTCTGATCATGCGCCAGCTGGGCGAAATGGTGGTGGAAGAGCCGGTATCCGGCTCCTTTGCCCACTTTGCCTACAAATACTGGGGCCCGTTCGCCGGCTTCCTGTCCGGCTGGAACTACTGGGTGATGTTCGTGCTGGTGGGGATGGCGGAGCTGACCGCCGCCGGGATCTACATGCAGTACTGGCTGCCCGACGTCCCGACCTGGGTCTGGGCGGCGGCCTTCTTCCTCATTATTAACGCCGTCAACCTGGTCAACGTGCGACTGTATGGCGAAGCCGAGTTCTGGTTCGCGCTGATAAAAGTGCTGGCGATTATCGGCATGATTGCCTTTGGCCTGTGGATGCTGTTTGGCGGCCACGGCGGCAGCAACGCCGGGTTCGACAACCTGTGGAAACACGGCGGCTTCCTCGCCACCGGCTGGCACGGTCTTATTCTGTCGCTGGCGGTGATTATGTTCTCCTTCGGCGGGCTGGAGCTTATCGGCATCACCGCCGCCGAAGCGCAAAACCCGGAAAAGAGCATCCCGAAAGCGGTGAACCAGGTGGTTTATCGTATCCTGCTGTTCTATATCGGTTCGCTGGTGGTGCTGCTGGCGCTCTACCCGTGGGTGGAGATCAAATCCGACAGCAGCCCGTTTGTGATGATTTTCCATCATCTCGACAGCAACATGGTGGCGTCCGCGCTGAACTTCGTCATTCTGGTGGCCTCGCTGTCGGTCTATAACAGCGGCGTGTACTCCAACAGCCGGATGTTGTTCGGCCTGTCGGTGCAGGGCAATGCGCCGACGTTCCTCGCCCGCGTCAGCAAACGCGGCGTGCCGGTGAACTCTCTGCTGCTCTCCGGAATTATCACTTCGCTGGTGGTGGTGCTGAACTACCTGCTGCCGCATGAAGCGCTGGGGCTGCTGATGGCCCTGGTGGTGGCGACGCTGCTCCTGAACTGGATCATGATCTGTATGGCGCACCTGAAGTTCCGCGCCGCCCAGCGCCGCAAAGGGCGTGAATCGAAGTTTAAAGCGCTGCTGGCGCCCGCCAGCAACTACTTCTGCATTGCTTTCCTTGGGTTGATTCTGGTGCTGATGTGCACTATCGACGGCATGCGCCTGTCGGCAATCCTGCTGCCGGTGTGGATCCTGTTCCTGTTTATCGCCTTCAAACTGCTGCGCCGCCCGGCGTAAGCGAGACGCCCCGCCGTCCGGCGGGGCTGCCTGCCTTTTTATTGTGATCCTCTTCGCAGGTGGGGAATTTGCCTGGCGATCTTCTTTTTGTAATCGATTACTTTTGTGTTGAGCGATTTTGTAATCGATTACTTTTTGAGGGCAAGCAACATGATCACCACAACCGAAGGTCAGGCAAGTGCCCGCGTGAGCCACCGTTTTCTGGTGCCGCGGCTGTCGTTAATGATGTTTATGCAGTTCTTTATCTGGGGAAGCTGGTCGGTGACCCTGGGGCTGGTGATGACCCGCTATGAGATGTCATTGCTGATCGGCGATGCGTTCTCCGCCGGGCCAATCGCCTCCATCCTGTCCCCCTTTGTGCTGGGAATGCTGGTGGATCGCTTTTTCGCCTCGCAGAAGGTGATGGCGGTGATGCACCTCGCCGGGGCGGCAATCCTGTGGTTTGTCCCCCAGGCGCTGGTGGCGCAGAACGGCGCCCTGCTGATTGGCCTGCTGTTCGGCTATACGCTGTGCTATATGCCGACCCTGGCGCTGACCAACAATATTGCGTTCCACAGCCTGGCCAATATCGATAAAACCTTCCCGGTGGTCCGCGTGTTCGGCACCATCGGCTGGATTATCGCCGGGATCTGCATCGGGGTGACCGGCATCTCTGATACCACCGGCATCTTCACCGTGGCGGCGCTCTGTTCGGTGGCGCTGGCGATCTACAGCCTGACGCTGCCCCATACCCCGGCGCCGGCCAAAGGCATGCCGGTGCAGTTTCGCGATCTGCTGTGTGCGGACGCCTTCGCGCTGCTGAAAACCCGCCATTTCCTGATTTTCTCCCTCTGCGCCACCTTAATTTCCGTGCCGTTAGGCACCTATTACGCCTATACCGCGTCGTATCTGGCGGATGCCGGCGTTAAAGATGTCAGCACCGCGATGTCCTTCGGCCAGATGTCAGAGATCGTCTTTATGCTGGTGATCCCGCTGCTGTTCCGTCGCCTCGGGGTGAAATACATGCTGCTCATCGGCATGGCGGCGTGGTTTGTCCGCTACGCCTTTTTCGCCCTCGGAGTCAGCGAGGAGGGACGCTTCCTGCTCTATCTGGGCATTTTGCTGCACGGCGTGTGCTATGACTTTTTCTTTGTCGTCGGCTTTATCTACACCGACCGCGTGGCGGGCGAGAAGGTCAAAGGCCAGGCGCAGAGCATGATTGTGATGTTCACCTACGGGATCGGCATGCTGCTGGGCTCGCAGATCTCCGGCGCGCTGTATAACCATCTGGTGGCCGGCCAGAGCGTGCCTCAGGCCTGGGTGACCTTCTGGTGGATCCCGGCGGTGGCCGCCGCGGTTATCGCGCTGATTTTCCTTTTCTCTTTCCAGTACAACGAGAAAGAGCCGCACTAATTTTTCAGGAGGGTGTATGAAAACGATTAAGGGACCGGGCATTTTTCTGGCGCAGTTTATCGGGCCGCAGGCGCCGTTCAACACCCTGGCGGGGATAGCGCAGTGGGCCGCCGGCCTGGGGTACAAGGCATTGCAAATCCCCTGCAACCACCCGGCGATTTTTGATGTCGAGCGGGCGGCGGCGAGCCAGACCTACTGCGACGAGGTCAGCGGCATCCTGGCGGAGCATGGGCTGGTGATCAGCGAGCTGTCCACTCACCTTGAAGGACAGCTGGTGGCGGTGCATCCGGCGTATGACGCGGCGTTTGACGCCTTTGCCCCAGCCGCGTTACATGGCGATCCGCAGGCGCGCCAGCGCTGGGCGGTGGAGAAAGTGCGCCAGGCGGCGGTAGCCTCCGGCCGCCTGGGGCTGCAGGCGCACGCGACCTTTTCCGGGGCGCTGGCATGGCCCTTTTTTTATCCGTGGCCGCCGCACAATCAGCCGCTTCTGGATGAGGCCTTTGCCGAGCTGGCCCGGCGCTGGCGGCCGCTGCTGGACCTCTTCGACGAGCAGGGGGTCGATGTCTGCTATGAGATCCACCCCGGCGAAGACCTGCACGATGGCGTGACCTTTGAGCGTTTTCTCGCGCTGGTGGATAACCATCCGCGCTGCAATATGCTCTATGACCCGAGCCACCTGCATCTGCAGCAGATGGACTACCTGACCTATATCGATATCTATCATGCGCGTATTAAAGCGTTTCACGTCAAGGACGCCGAATTTCGCCGCAACGGGCGCAATGGCGTCTACGGTGGATACCAGCCCTGGCAGCAGCGGGCCGGGCGTTTCCGCTCTCCCGGCGACGGGCAGATCGACTTCAAAGGGGTGTTCAGTAAGCTGACCGAATATGATTTTGCCGGCTGGGCGGTGCTGGAGTGGGAGTGCTGCCTGAAGGATAGTGAGACCGGCGCGCGCGAGGGCAACGAGTTTATCCGCCGCCATATCATTCCCGTTGCCGGGCGGGCCTTTGATGACTTTGCCGCCGGCGGGAGGGAGTAACATGATTCAGGTTGCGATTATCGGGGCAGGGTTTATTGGCCCGGCGCATCTGGAGGCGCTGCGGCGTCTGGGGGATGTTGAGGTCGTGGCGCTGTGCGACAGCAGCCTTGAAGCGGCGCAGCACAAAGCAAACGCGCTGAACATTGCCCATGCCTACGACAGCGTGGAGGCGCTGCTGGCCCATCCGGGGCTGCAGGTGGTGCATAACTGTACGCCGAACCATTTGCATGCCCAGATTAACCGGCAGATCCTCGCCGCCGGGCTGCACGTCTTCTCGGAAAAGCCGCTGTGTATGACGGCGGGGGAGGCGCGGGAGCTGGTGGCGCTTGCCGCCCGGGCCGGCGTGGTGCATGGCGTCAGCTTCGTCTATCGCCAGTTCGCTATGGTCCAGCAGGCGGCGGCGATGATCCGCCATGGCGAGGTCGGCAGAATCTTCGCGGCCCACGGCAGCTATTTACAGGACTGGATGCTGCTGGAGACCGACTACAACTGGCGGGTCGATTCGGCGCAGGGCGGCGCGTCGCGGACGGTGGCAGACATCGGCTCCCACTGGTGCGATACCGTGCAGTTTATGACCGGTCGGCGGATTGTCGAGGTGATGGCGGATCTGTCTATCGTCTGGCCGACGCGAAAAGCGCCCGTCACTGGCAAAGCGACCTTCAGCGCCGTTCACGAGGCGCAGGCATATGAAACCCGGCCTGTCGATACCGAGGACTTTGGCTCGGTGCTGTTGCGTTTTGACGATGGCAGCAAGGGTAGCTTTATGGTCTCCCAGGTCAGCGCCGGCAGAAAAAACGGTCTGACGGTAGAGATTAACGGCAGTCTCTGCTCCCTGGCCTGGGATCAGGAAGTGCCCCAGCGGCTGTGGATCGGCCATCGCGAGCAACCGGATCGTCTGCTCAGCGACGACCCGAGCCTGCTGCGGCCGGAGGCCGCCGCCAGCGCCCACTATCCCGGCGGCCATATTGAGGGCTGGCCGGACGCCTTTAAAAATATGATGGGGCATTTTTATCAGGCGGTGCGCGCCGGGAAGATGCCGGAGGCCGGGGCCCGGCGCTTCGCCGCTTTCGACGACGGCGCCGATGTGATGTACATCATCGAGGCGATCGTCAAAAGCCATCAGCAGCAGCGCTGGGTCAGCGTCGAACGCTGAGCGCAGGATTATTTCACCCCAAGATAGCCGTCGAGATAGGTACCGGAGAGCGCGTTGCCGAACAGGACGGCGTCTTTATTTTCCATCGCATTATCCCATTTGTCGCTGGCGTTGCCGGTAAAGGTATGCTCGGTGCGGGTACCCTGCGCCGCCTGCTGTTTGATGGCCTCGGCGGTGCGGCGGGCATCGCTTTCGCTCATGCCAGCGGCTTTATCCTGCTGCCCGCGGGCATACATCGCCTTAAAGGTCGGCAGATTTAAACGGTAATTTTCCTGGCGATTGACGGTGAAATTGCCGCCGACGAAATCAGAACGGTGGGCGACAAACGCGTAGGCATGGCGTTCCGGTGACGATTTTGACGAGGTACAGCCGGTGAGTGTAGCCAGGGTACAGCTAAGGGCGAGAACTGCGGTGGAGAGCCTCATAAAGATATCATCCTTAATCATAAACGAAGAAAAGGGCGCCAGGGGACAGTCGCCAGAGCGCGAACCGGGTGGAGCGGCAAAAGGATGCGCGTTAACGAGGTGGGAGAGAAGCCCTGATTTTTAATAGTTTTCTCGCGTGCTACCGCGCTTTCGCGCCAGGCTGGCAGGCCAATCAGAGGTCATTTATGATAGCCTGCAGGATCCACCTCTATCGCAGGAAGTGCAGGGTTTATGTCTATTCAGAAAATTGCTCGTCTGGCCGGCGTCTCGGTGGCCACGGTGTCGCGGGTGCTGAACAACAGCGATACGGTAAAAGCCAAAAACCGTGAGCGCGTGCTGCAGGCGATCAAAGAGAGTAACTATCAGCCGAACCTGCTGGCGCGTCAGCTGCGAACCGCCCGCAGCAATATGATCCTGGTGATGGTCTCCAATATCGCTAACCCCTTTTGCGCCGAGGTGGTGAAGGGGATAGAAGAAGAGGCGGAGAAGAATGGCTATCGCATTCTGCTGTGTAACTCCGGGTCGGATCTGGCCCGCTCGACCTCGGGCCTGCAGCTGCTCTCCGGCAAAATGGTCGACGGCATTATTACCATGAACGCGCTCTCCAGCCTGCCGGAACTGACCACCATGATTGGCGACGCGCCCTGGGTGCAGTGCGCGGAGTATGCCGACACCGGCAGCATCTCCTGCGTCGGGATTAACGACGTCGAGGCGGCTCAGGGGGCGGTGTCCCGGCTGGCCGACAGCGGCCGCCGCCGCATTGCGCTCATTAATCACGACCTGAGCTATCGCTACGCCCGCCTGCGCGAGCGCGGCTATAAAAGCGTACTGCACGTGCACGGTCTGGCCTATCAGCAGGTGACCTACGCGCAGGATCTTAGCGCGGCGGCCGGTAAACGGGCGATGGAGCAACTGCTGTCGCAAGACGAGAAGCCCGATGCGGTGTTTGCCGTTTCGGACTCCCTCGCCGCCGGGGCGCTGCGGGCTATCGCCCAGGCCGGACTGCGGGTGCCGGAGGATATCGCGGTGATCGGCTTCGATGGCACCGAGCTGGCGGAAGTGGTCTCCCCGCAGCTGACCACCGTCGAACAGCCCTCCCGGGCGATCGGCCGTACGGCGGTGTCTCTACTGATGAAACGCATCGACGATCCCGACGCTGCCGTCGAGCGGGTGATGATGGACTGGCGCGTGATAGACCGCGCCAGCGTCTGAGGATCAGCGGGAGAAGGCGCCGGTCAGCGCGCGAATATCGTTGCCGGTGGGCGTTTGATGAATGCGTAAGCCAAACTCATCCACCACAGCGAAGACATGGTCGAAAATATCCGCCTGGATCCCCTCATATTCCGCCCATACCACGGTGTTGGTGAAGCAGTAGATCTCGATCGGCAGGCCGTTGGCATCCGGCGCCAGCTGGCGCACCATCAGGGTCATATCCTGGCGGATGCGCGGATGATGGCGTAAATACTCCTGCAGATAGGCGCGGAAGGTGCCGACATTGGTCATCCGCCGCTCGTTGAGGATCGATTGCTCCCCGGCGTACTGCTGGTTCCAGGCGCTAATCTCCTCGTGGCGTGAATCCATATAGGGTTTGAGTAATTTCGCCCGGATCAGGCGCTGCTGCTCCTGTTCATCAAGAAAATGAATGCTGGTGGTGTCGATGTTAAGGCTGCGTTTGATGCGGCGGCCGCCGGAGGCCGACATGCCGCTCCAGTTTTTAAACGAGTCAGAGACCAGCGACCAGGTCGGAATGGTGGTGATGGTATTGTCCCAGTTGCGCACCTTGACCGTGGTGAGGCCGATATCGATCACCGCGCCATCGGCGCCGTATTTCGGCATCTCCAGCCAGTCGCCAAGCTTGAGCATATCGTTGGCAGAGAGCTGAATACCGGCCACCAGGCCGAGGATCGGATCTTTAAACACCAGCATCAGCACCGCGGCCATGGCGCCGAGCCCGCTAATCAGGATTGCCGGCGACTGGCCTATCAGCAGGGAAATAATCAGAATGCCGATAATAATCGCCGTCACCAGCTTAATTCCCTGGAATATGCCTTTAAGCGGTAGCTGAGAGGCGGCGGGAAATTTCTGCGCCAGCTTTAAGATCACATCCAGCAGCGAGAAGAAGGACAGCATGGCATATATCATCACCCACAGCTGGGCCACGGTGGTTAATATTTCCGCCGCCTCGCTGCCTTTTTGCAGCCACAGCACCGCCTGGACGTTGACGATGATCCCCTGCAGGGTAAAAGCCAGTCGGTGAAAGAGTTTATTCTGCGTGATGATTTGCAGCCACAGATGGCTGCTGGCCAGCGCCCGTTTTTCAAATGCGCGCAGGACCACTTTGTGCAATATCAGATGCACGACCACGGCGGTGAACAAGATAATGCCGAAGATAATCATCAGCGAGCGGGTGGGGGTTATTTCGATTCCTAAGGCGGCAATTTGCGATATTAATTCCTGCATAACGTCTCCTGAATATCCAGCGGGTATGATGACCGCTGGATAGCTATTATGCAAATTACCGCCGCCGGTATTACGAGGCCACCGTCGCCGGCTGTCGGTTGAGATGATGGCGTAGCCACAGCGCGATGGCCCCCAGCAACAGCATCATGGCCACCTCGACCAGCAGAAAATCAATCAGCGCTTGCGGATAGTTGCCGCCGCCGCGACGGGCCAGCGCCAGGAACAGCGAACCAAGGATAGCCGGTCCGAGACCGAGGGTCGCCTGCTGCAGGGTGCTGAGGATTGCGCTCCCGGCCCCGGCGTCGCTGGCGCTGATATCGCGCATACCAATCCGATAAAAGCTGTTGACGATCAGCGCCTGGCCATAGCCGATCAGCGCCGTGGCGGGAACCAGCGTCAGGGTGTTGGTGGCGACGCCGAAGCGGGAGAAGGTGGCGCACAGCAGCAGGAGTCCGGCGATCTGCACCGCCAGACCGGTCAGCAGGATCCGCCCCATGCTGTAGCGGGCGATAAGCCGCGGGGCATACAGCGCCGAAATAAAATAGGCCACGCCGAGGGCGATAAAGCTATTGCCGGACTGCCACGGCGCCATCCCCAGCCCCTCCTGCATGGTCAGCGCCATGCAGAACATAAAGCCGGACCAGGCGCTGAAAAACAGCAGGGCGATGGCCATCCCGAAGCGGATGCTGGTCAACTGCAGCAGACGCGGCGGCAGCAGAGGATGGTCGCCACGCTGCTGCTGGCGCAGGGCGCTCTGACGCATGGCGAACAGCAGCGGCAGGACCGCCACCAGCATCAGCTGCAGCCACAGCGGCCAGTGCAGCTCCGGGCCGAGGGCCATCGGGAACAGCAGGCAGCAGAGGATCAGCGCGAGATACAGCGTGCCCTGCCAGTCAATACGCGACGGCGTCTCGCGACGGGTTTCCGGCACATAGCGGCGGCTCAGGGCCAGCACCAGCAGGCAGATCGGCACATTGATAAAAAAGGCGTTGCGCCAGCCCAGCCCGGCGATATCCGCCGACACCAGCCAGCCGCCGCCCATCTGACCGACGATAAAGGCGATGCCGCCGATGCCGCCATACAGGCTGATGGCCCGGGCGTGGGCGGGGCCTTTGAGGGTGACGTGCAGGGTCGCGAGGATCTGCGGCACAATCAGCGCCGCCCCGGCGCCCTGCAGGGTGCGGGCCGCCAGCAGGGCGCCGATGCTGTTCGCCATCCCGCACAGCAGGGAAGCGATGCCAAAGAGGGCGACGCCCCACATAAACAGGCGTCGGCGGCCATAGTTATCGCCAAGCTTACTGCCCATCGCCAGGCAGACGGCAAAGGCGACGCCGTAGAGCGCGACGATAAGCTCCAGTTGGGTAGCGCTGGCCGCCAGGGTGTGGGTGATGGAATCGAGCGCCACATTGGTGATCGAGGTATCAATAAGCGGCAACATCTGGCCGCCCAGCAGCAGCCACAGACCGGCACGGCCGGGTGAAACAGCAGACGTATTCATGGGATTCTCCATTGCGTCATTCAGCAGACCGACGTAGCATTACCGATAAATTAAACGGGTACCAGTTCCTGTCTATACTGGTACTGGCACTACTATGCTGGAGGTGGTGATGACCACGATGCCGCAACGGGAGTTGACGATCGCTGTGCCGGACGATCGACGTAAACAGCTGGGGGCGTTTCTGCGCGCCCGCCGCGAAAGCCTCGATCCGCAGCGCCTGGGGTTGCCCCGGGTGGGCCGCCGGCGCACGCCGGGCCTGCGTCGGGAAGAGGTGGCGATGCTCGCCGACGTCGGCGTCACCTGGTACACCTGGCTGGAGCAGGGGCGGGAGGTGAATCCGTCGGAGGCGGTACTGGTGGGGGTGGCAAATGCCCTACAGTGCAGTCCGCTGGAGACCCGGCACCTGTTCGTGCTGGCCGGGCTGACCCCGCCAGAAGCGACTCAGGTGACGGTGTGCGAAGGCATCAGCCCCGGCACCCGCCGGATGCTGGACAGCCTGATGCCGCAGCCGGCCAGCATTCAGAAACCGAACTTTGATATTGTGGCCTGGAACGACAGCTTCTGCCGCCTGATGGGCATCGATTTTGCCACCCTTCCGGAAGAAGATCGCAACTGCATTTATCTCTATCTGACCCATGAGACCTGGCGCAGCCGGATCGAAAATCGCGATGTGCTGCCGACCTTCGTCTCTTATTTTCGCGCCGCGATGGCCGAGCACCGCGGCGATCCGGCGTGGGAAAACAAGCTGGCGCGCTTTTTCGCCGCCTCGTCGGAGTTTGAAGCGCTGTGGCATCAGCGTTATGAGGTGCGCGGCGTGGAAAACCAGATTAAACATTTTAACCACCCGCAGCTCGGGCGATTCAGTCTGCAGCAGATGTACTGGTATTCGGCGCCGCGCAACGGCTCGCGCCTGCTGGTCTATCTGCCGATGGACGAGGCGGGCGAGCAGGCGCTGGCGTGGCTGGACCAACATTAATCACAAGGAATCAGATGGCTGGCAATGTGCCATCTTCGGGTATTGCCCGGCCGGCGCTGCTGGACGGTTCCCTCTCCCTCCGGGAGAGGGGTAGGGTGAGGGAAAGCACTGCAGGGAAGTCTTTTATGTTATCTGTGGCTTCAGCGCACATTGCGCTCCCGGTTAGTCTTCTGCGTTATGTCTCTTACGGCGCAGGGAGCGCACAGGGGGCGGCCAGTCGCCGCCGCCCCCTGTACCCCCGGGCTCCGGCCAGCAACATCGCCACTGCGTGGTGCCTTCGACTTATCCCTGCAGGCTTCGGGTCGGGCCGAGGCAGCGTCCATGCAAAACACGGCCCTCAGCCCGCATCCATGCGGGCTGCCCCGGCCTTCCGGGAACGTCTCAGCGATGTTGAGGCCGCCAGCACCGGCAGTTTCAGCAGCGCAAGTGGGTAAATGAACAACAGGTCGCATGGACCTCAGGCCGGGCAAGGGACCGTAGGCCGGGTCAGGCGTAGCCGCCACCCGGCAATATGACGGGTATCGAGCCTGATATCATGTCCGGCGGCGTTGCGCTTACGCGGGCTTACGGTAAGGGGTAACAATCTGATATATAAATGATTAAGTAGGCCGGGGAAGACGACAGCTGCTGCCCGGCAGAAAGGCGAGCACATTAGCGAACAGGTTTGTCATCAGTCTCAAGGAATGCCTATGAACGTAACCCGAAAAGAGCAGCGCATTATTCAGCGCGCGCTGAACGCCTGGCAGGCCAGCGGGGAGTTAACCCCGGCGGACAGCCAGCGGCTGGCGCAAACGCTGCGCGTCTCCCCCTTCGACTGGCGGCGCCTGAGCCGCTATGCCTTCTGGACCGCGCTGGCCTGCGTGCTGATTGCCCTGGGCAGTCTGTTCGCCGACAGCGAACTGATGGCGTGGCTGCTGAGCCTGTTCAGCCACTCGGCGCTGACGCGGATCCTGCTGCCTGCGCTGCTGGCCGCCGCCTGCTACGTCTGGGGTTTTCGCCGCCAGCGGCGGGAGACGCAGTGGCACTACAGCACCGAGGCGATTTTGTTTATGGGCGTCGTCTTTACCGCCGTGGCGCTATGGCAGCTTGGCGAACGGCTGGATAACGGCAGCGGCCATATCGCACCGCTGTTTCTGGTTGGGTGCGTGATTTACGGTGCCATCGGCTATATTGCCCGCTCCGGGCTGGTGTGGCTCTTTTTCCTGCTGGCGCTGGGCAACTGGTTTGGCGCCGAAACCGGCTATGTCTCGGGGTGGGGCGCCTACTGGCTGGGCATGAACTACCCGATTCGCTTCGTGCTGTTCGGCGGCGCGCTGCTGGCGCTCTGCTACGGCGCGCAGTCCCTGCTTCGCCAGCGGCAGCTGTTTACCGTCAGCAAGGCGATGGGCCTCACGTACCTGTTTATTGCGCTGTGGATCCTGTCGATTTTCGGTAATTACGACGCTGACAGCTGGTACAAGGTGAGCCAGGCGCGACTCCTGCCGTGGGGGCTGCTGTTTGCCGCGGCGGCCGGCGTCTGCATTTTTATCAGCCTGAAAACCGATGATGGAATGCTTCGCGGCTTCGGGCTAACCTTCCTGGCAATCAATCTCTATACCCGCTTCTTTGAGTTTTTCTGGAACGGGATGCACAAGGTGCTGTTTTTCCTGATCCTTGCCGTCTCGCTGGCGGTGATTGGCCGCTATGCCGAGCGCATCTGGCACGCGGGCGAAGGGCGGGTGGGGAACAACTAATCTCGCGTTGAGAACGCTAACCACTCAGGCCGCGCTCAGTCGCGGCCTTTTTCGTCCCTGATTCCAGTTTCAGCACATTTTTCTGCGATTGGCTGCAAATGAGTATAGGCTTGCCGGGTATCGCAAAAATTAGCCTTTAAGGCAATTTGTCTTATATGCTAACATCCAGAGGAAGGGAGTCTGATGTTCAGTTTGGTTGTGCATGTGGACGTTAAAAAGGAATTGCAGGCGCTTGCGCCCATTGTCCAGGCGAAGATGATCCGGCAATTAGACAAGTTACGCCAAAATCCCACCGCGCTGAGAGAACCTGACAGTAAACCGCTGGGGCAGGGGCTATTTGAAATTCGTGCGTTAGGTTCGGTACAGGGGCGAGGGATTTACGTTTTTCAGCAAGGCAAGACGCTCTTTCTGCTACGGGTTTTTGTTAAGAAAACGCAAAAAACCCCGTCATCGGAAATTCGCCTGGCGCTGAAGCGATTGGAGGAGATGCGCAATGAGTAAAAAGATCATTGACTGGGATACGTTAAAAACAGAACTGCTTAGCCAGCCTGAGGTTAAGGCTGCATTCGATGCGCAAGAACGTCAACAGCGATTACGTACTATGCTGGCGCAATGGCGCGAGCAGGCGGGGCTGACCCGGGCCCAGGTGGCGCAGAGGATGGGGGTGAGTGCGCCAACGGTCTCCAGAATGGAAGCCAATGTCACCCGCGCCAGTCTGGATACCTTAACGCGATACGCGTTAGCCTGCGGTATAAAGCACCCACAAGTTTTACTTTACTAACGCGGTCGGTGGCGATTCACTTGCGGGCTCAAATTAACGGCAGGTCGCACGAACCCCAGGACGGGTAAGCGAAGCGCCACCCGACAAAACAACGGCGCATCGGGCTACGGCTCCGGGGAGTGGGGGCACTCTGCTGCCCTCACCCCGGCCCTCTCCCACAGGGAGAGGGAGAAAACCGGCAGTTTCAATCGCGCAAGTGGATCAATCACCAACAGGTCGCACGAACCCCAGGACGGGCAAGCGAAGCGCCACCCGACAAAACAACGGCGCATCGGGCTACGGCTCCGGGGAGTGGGGGCACTCTGCTGCCCTCACCCCGGCCCTCTCCCACAGGGAGAGGGAGAAAACCGGCAGTTTCAATCGCGCAAGTGGGTCAATCACCAACAGGTCGCACGAACCGTAGGACGGGCAAGGCGTGAGCCGCCGCCCGGCATAAAAGCCGCTCCGCGCCCACTGCCCCTGCCCGGCGGCGCTGCGCTTGCGCGGGCCTACGTTGAGGGGTAACAATCTGATAGAGATATGGTTACGTAGGCCGGGTCAGGCGTAGCCGCCACCCGGCAATAACAAGCGGCACCGGAGGCGCCCGGTGAAAGGCGCCTGGTGGAGGGATTAAATCTCGGTAATGGTGGTCGACTGCGGCAGACGCGATTTCGGCAGGGTGGCGTTGAAATCTTCCACGCTATGGTGGCCAACCGGGACGACCACCAGGCTGGTATAGCCCTGGGCTTTCAGGTCAAATTCCTCATCGAGGATCGCAAAATCGACCCCTTCGATCGGCACGGCGTCGAGGCCCATCGCCGCCACGCCCAGCAGGAAATTGCCGACGTTGAGATACACCTGCTTCGCCATCCACTGATCGTCATCTTTCAGCTCTTTACGGTGCATATCGGCAAAGAAGGTGCGGCCCTTGTGGTTAGCGGCTTTTGCGTCCGGGGTGGCGAAACGGCCATCGGCCTCTTCCTGATCCACCACGCGCTCAAGCCACGCGTCGTCCATTGCCGTTTTCGCGCAGAATACCACCACGTGCGAGGCGTCGAGAATTTTACGTTCGTTGAACACGTAGGTGCCGCTGGCGGCTTTGGCTACGCGAGCTTTCCCTTCATCGGTGCTGGCGACGATAAAGTGCCACGGCTGGGAGTTGGTGCTAGACGGGCTGTACTGCAGCAGCGTTTTCAGCTGTTCCGCTTCTCCGGCTGTCAGCTTTTTCGTGGCGTCAAAGGCCTTGGTGGAATAGCGCTTCAAAGCGACCGATACGATATCCATAACTCTTCCTCACAGTTTACAGCACCTTACCGGTGCGTTCAGGAGAGGAAGAGTACAGCGAAGATCGCCAAATGATAAGGGTGAAAAATGCGATAACACTTATCGCATTTGGCTGAAAATCAGCGCGGACGCAGGCGCTGCTGGGCCTTTTTACTCAGCTTGTTCACCACCTGATGCCACGAATCGTCAATCAACTCGGCAAGCAGATCCTCGCTGATATCCTCTCCCGGCACCACCGTGATCCAGTGTTTCTTGTTCATATGGTAGCCCGGTTCGATACTGCGATAAATTTCCTGATTCAGCAGCGACTTCTGCGGCTCAGCCTTCAGGTTGACCAGCGCCCGGCCGCGAATGGTCATGGTGATCATAAAGATACGGCCATCGACCTTAAACACGTCGTACTCTGGCCCAAAAGGCCAGCAGTGCTCGGTAAACGGGTAGGTCAGGGCGATACGATGGGCGCAGGGATGCAGCATCTCGGGGATCATTTGGCGTCAGCCTCATGCAGGGCGCTCCACATGGCTTCAAAGCCGAGGGCGATAATCTCCCGGGCGCGCTGCGGATCGTGGCCGGCGAATTCAATGGTGGTCTCCGCCAGCGACAGAAACAGGGCGTCGCCAAAGGCGCGGTACGCCTCGCTGAGGAATATTTCTTTCACCGACAGCTGGCACATTTCGTTGAGCTCCGGAAAGCTCTCTTTAACCTGGCGACGGGTTTCGTCGGTGATGCGCTCGCTGAGCGCCATCCGGCGGATCGCCTTGTGCTCCATTGGATTGCGCAGGCCCCAGTCGATATAGCTGTTCCAGATATTGCGCGCGTTTTCTTTCGGGCGCTTTTCGTCGGGATCCAGCCCGGCGATCATCATCCGTACCAGGCGCAGCTTAATGGCGAGGTACAATTCGTTGAGCAACTCATCCTTGGTGGCGAAATAGCGAAACAGCGTCCCCTCGGCCACACCGGCGCTGCGGGCGATGGCCGACGTCGAGGCGGCGATGCCGGACTGGGCGAAAGCCGCGGTGGCAGCTTCCAGTAACGCTTGCTTTTTATCTTCACTCTTTGGACGAGCCACTACTTTTTTCCTCACGCAGGTTTAAACAAACCGCCGATCTTTGCACGTCTGACCAGGTCGCTGCAACGGCGGAACGCAAAAATTGAAAATCGTCTTGACGACTTTCATCACTTTCCTAATAATGAGTGCGTACTCACTCATAATCAAGTTATATCACAAAGCCTCCGGGATGGGGGCTTTTGTCTGGTCAGGATATGAACCGTGTCACTTTTAGCGTGGTCGCCATCATGTTACTCGCAGCAGCAACGACATTGCCGTTTGTCCTCAATGCCGGTTTTGGTAAGGCGCCGCAGGGGGCACAGCTTAGCCAGGTGGAAGCGTCTCCCCACTACCGGGACGGCCAGTTCCATAACCAATTGCCCACGCCAGGGTTCACCGGGCAGAAAAATATGCTGGCGGCGTGGTGGGATTTCCTGATGACCAAACGGGAAAATGCCCGTCCTGCTCAGCCGCTGCCGCTGGTGAAGACCGACCTGGCGACGCTGCCCCTGGGGCAGGATGTGATGGTCTGGCTTGGCCACTCCTCCTGGTACCTGCAGCTGGCGGGAAAACGCATCCTGATCGACCCGGTGTTCAGCGATTACGCGGCGCCGTTCTCCTTTATCAATAAAGCGTTTCCCGGCGACTATCCGTGGCGGGCGGAAGGGATGCCGGATATCGATCTGCTGATCATCTCCCACGATCACTACGACCATCTGGATTACGCCACCATCCGCGCCTTGTTGCCGAAAATTAAGCGGGTCATTACGCCGCTGGGCGTCGGGTCGCATCTGCGCTACTGGGGGATGGACGGGGCGCTGATTACCGAAGCGGACTGGCAGCAGGAGATTCCGGTCAGCGATGAATTCACCGTTCACGTTCTGCCGGCGCGGCACTTTTCCGGCCGTGGACTGAAGCGTAACCAGACGCTGTGGGCCAGCTTTCTGTTCGTCACCCCGCAGCAAAAAATTTATTACAGCGGCGACAGCGGCTATGGGCCGCACTTCAAAGCGATTGGTGATGAATTTGGTCCGGTTGATCTGGCGATCATGGAGAACGGGCAGTATGACCAGGACTGGAAATATATCCACATGATGCCGGATGAAACGGCTCAGGCTGCCGACGACCTGCGCGCTCGCGCGGTGCTGCCTGGGCATGCAGGACGATTCGTTTTGGCGAAGCACAGCTGGGATGAACCGTATCAACGGCTGGCGGCTGCCAGCGAAGGAAGGGCATGGCGTCTGCTGACGCCAATGCAGGGCGAGCCGGTGTGGGTCGCCGATAAGATGCAATCATTTAACGCCTGGTGGCGCTAAGCGCCAGTGCAGTATCAGAGGAGAGAGCATATGACGATTTCCGCTCAGGTGATTGACACTATCGTCGAGTGGATTGATGACAACCTGCATCAACCGCTGCGTATTGATGATATCGCTCGCCATGCCGGGTATTCGAAATGGCATCTGCAACGGCTGTTTTTACAGTACAAGGGAGAGAGCCTGGGGCGCTATATTCGCGAAAGGAAGCTGCTGCTGGCCGCCCGCGATCTGCGCGATACCGATCAGCGGGTCTACGATATCTGCCTGAAGTACGGCTTCGATTCGCAACAGACCTTCACCCGCGTCTTCACCCGGACCTTCAATCAGCCGCCGGGCGCCTACCGTAAAGAGAACCACAGCCGCGCCCACTGAGGCGCGCCCCTCCGGGTATTAGCGTTCGAGAGAAAACCAGCGACGCCACACCCAGCGCAGCACCAGATACTCAATGGCGCCCAGCGCTAAGAACCACAGACAAAACAGCACGGTATAGAGCTGGTTGAGGTCCATCATATGGAATGTCTCAACCAGCTTTTGCGCCAGCGTCAGGCCCAGCGAAGGCGCGGGCAACAGCAGACAGGAGAGCAGGGCCAGCAGTAAGATCCCGGCGGCGGAGAGCAGCGTTTCCAGCGGATGTTTCATATCATGTTAATCATCAGTTAAAAAACATATTGTCCGGTAAAATAATGCCTAACGCAATATGCTTTGTTTTCTTACTCGCCTTAATGCGCCTGTTTTAAATATTATCGTCTGCCTTTTGTTCTCATGTTAATTAATCTGAAATAATTTGTAATTAAATTAAAAGCCGTTGTCTGTAAATTAACGTCATTATTATGCCAGCGCTTTTACAAAACTATAAGTGCTATATCCCACCAGCGTGGCAACGATGATGGCTAGCAGGATGTACAGTACCAGGCGGCGTCCTCGGTAGATTCCAAACATATTTAACCTCGTTTAGTTTTGGTTTATTAATATTCTGTAATAGTTGATTTATGGAATTAACTTATCACAAATTTTTTATTTTGCGAAAAATTTAGGCTTGTATTGGTTCACATTTTTATCGGCATTTTTTTGCCCTCTTTTACTTCATTGGCCAGGAATGATTTCAGGCTTTCCGACTCACGGAATTTATAAGGAAAATGTAATTTGACCAAGATGAATAACCCAAAGTTTACGACGCCCTCGGGCGACACCGCGCCACGGCAGGTCTGGCAGCAGACCGTTGACGCAGTGCTGGCGCAGACAAAAAGCCAGGCCGCTGGGTTAAATTCCGCAGACGCCGCCGAGCGCCTGAATACCTTTGGTCCGAATGCCCTGCCGGAAAAGAAGGGTAAACCGGGCTGGCTGCGCTTTCTCGCCCACTTTAACGACGTACTGATTTATGTGCTGCTGGCCGCCGCAGCGTTGACCGCCATCATGGGTCACTGGGTCGATACCCTGGTGATCCTCGGCGTGACAGTGATTAACGCCCTGATCGGCCATATCCAGGAGAGCAACGCCGAAAAATCCCTGCAGGGGATCCGCAACATGCTCTCCAGCGATACCCGCGTCCAGCGTAATGGCAAACATGAGACTATCCCGACGCGCGACCTGGTTCCGGGGGACATCGTTATCCTGCGCGCCGGCGACCGCGTACCGGCGGATATGCGCCTGATTGAAACCCACAACCTGCGGGTGGAAGAGGCGATCCTTACCGGCGAGTCGACGGTCGTCGATAAAATCACCGACGCGCTGGAGGGCGATCTGCCGCTGGGCGACCGGGTGAATATGGTCTTCTCCGGGACCACCGTCAGCGCTGGCGGCGGCGTCGGCGTGGTGACCGCCACCGGCGCGCAGACCGAACTCGGCCATATCAACCAGATGATGGCGGGTATTGAGAAGCACCGTACCCCGCTGCTGGTGCAGATGGATAAGCTCGGCAAAGCGATTTTCGCCATTATCCTCGCCATGATGGTGGCGCTGTTTATCTTCAGCCTCGCGCTGCGGGATATCCCGATGGGCGAGCTGTTGCTGTCGCTGATTAGCCTGGCGGTGGCCGCGGTACCGGAGGGGCTGCCGGCGATCATCTCGATTATTCTGTCGCTGGGCGTGCAGACGATGGCGCGCAAGCGGGCGATTATTCGTAAGCTGCCGACCGTGGAAACCCTCGGCGCCATGACCGTGGTCTGCTCGGATAAAACCGGCACCCTGACGATGAACGAAATGACCGTTAAAGCGATCATCACGGCCGACTGCTGCTACCGGGTGGAAGGCGACAGCTATGAGCCGCAGGGACGGATCTTCCTCGAGGGAAGCGATGAGCCTGTGCAGGTTCAGTCGGGCACCGTGCTGGAGACCTGGCTGCGCACCATCGATCTGTGCAACGACAGCCAGCTTATCCAGGATGAGCGCGGTCTGTGGGGGATCACCGGTGGGCCGACCGAAGGGGCGCTGAAGGTGCTGGCGGCGAAAGCGCAGCTCCCGGCGGTGGAGGCCCGTCTGGTGGCCAAGATCCCCTTTGACTCACAGTACAAATATATGTCGACCCTGCAGCACATTGATGGCGATGCCCGGGTGCTGATCACCGGTGCGCCGGACGTTATCTTCGCCATGTGCCGCGAGCAGATGAGCCGCCAGGGCGCGGTGCCGTTCGAGGCGCAGTACTGGGAAGAGGAGATGGCGCGCTTCGCCCGCCAGGGGCTGCGGATGGTGGCGGCGGCCTGTAAGCCTGCCAGCCTCGATGCCACCACGCTGAACCATGAGGACCTGCAGGAGGGGCTGATTTTCCTCGGCATCGCCGGGATGATGGATCCGCCGCGGCCAGAGGCCATTGACGCCATCCACGCCTGCCAGACCGCCGGGATCCGCGTGAAGATGATCACCGGCGACCATCCGCAGACGGCGATGAGCATCGGCCAGATGCTGGGGATCACCAACAGCAGCCAGGCCATGACCGGCTACCAGCTCGAGCACATGGACGATGCGGCGCTGGCGAAGGCGGCGGTGGAGTACGACATCTTCGCCCGTACCAGCCCGGAGCATAAGCTGCGCCTGGTGAAAGCCCTGCAGGATAACGGCGAAGTGGTCGGCATGACCGGCGACGGCGTCAACGACGCGCCGGCGCTGCGCCAGGCCGACGTGGGTATCGCCATGGGTATCAAAGGTACCGAAGTCACCAAAGAGGCGGCTGACATGGTGTTGACCGATGATAACTTCGCCACCATCGCCAGCTCGGTAAAAGAGGGCCGTCGGGTCTATGACAACCTGAAGAAGACCATCCTCTTCATCATGCCGACCAACCTGGCGCAGGGGCTGCTGATCATCATCGCCCTGCTGGCGGGGAACATTATTCCGCTGACCCCGGTGCTGATCCTGTGGATGAACATGGCGACGTCGGCGACGCTCTCCTTCGGCCTGGCCTTTGAAGCCGCAGAGCGCAACGTGATGAACCGCCCGCCGCGTAAAACCGGCCAGCACGTGATGGATGGTTTCGCCGTATGGCGAGTGGCTTTCGTCGGGTCTATGATTGCTATTGCCGCCTTTATCCTTGAGGCCTGGCTGGCGCCGCGCGGCCACAGCCCGGAGTTTATCCGCACCGTGCTGCTGCAGATGCTGGTGACAGCGCAGTGGGTCTACATGATCAACTGCCGCAGCAGCGACAGCTTCTCCCTGAGCATGGGGCTGCTGCGCAACAAAGGCATCTGGCTGGTGACCGGTGTCCTGCTGCTGATGCAGCTGGTCATTATCTATGTCCCGCTGATGCAGAGCATGTTTGGGACGGAAGCGCTGCCGCTGCGCTACTGGTTTGTCACCCTGGTCATCGGCATCGCCATGTTCCTGGTGGTGGAAGTCGAGAAGCGTCTGACGCGCCGGTTCCGCAAAACGGCCTGATCGATCTCGCGCGCCTCGCTGCAGGCGCGCGTTACTGTCGCAAGGATCCCCTATGATTAAAACCTTCCGCTTTGCTCTGCTGGCCTGCGGTCTGGCTGGCGGCGCCCTGACGGCGACCGCCGCGCCGGCGGTGCCGGTTCGCGTCGCCACGGTTGAACGGGCGCCTCACGCTGAAGAACGCGCTATTCCCGGACGGGTCGAGGCGATCCGCGCCGTCGACATTCGCGCGCGCACCGAAGGGGTGATAGTTCAGCGCCACTTCCAGGACGGGCAGTATGTTACCGAAGGCGACCTGCTGTTTACCCTCGACGACGCGCAGCCCCGTGCGGCCCTGGCCCTGGCGCAGGCTGAGCTGAAAAGCGCCGAAGCCTCATTACGTCAGTCGCAGCAGCTGCTCACTCGCTACGAGCGGCTTATCAACAACCACTCCATCAGCCGCAACGACGTCGATACGGCCCGGATGCAGCGCGACGTCGCCGCCGCCGCCGTGCAGCAGGCGAAAGCCCGCGTCGAGGCCCAGCAGATTGTGCTCAGCTACACCCGGATTGCGGCGCCGGTGACCGGGCGCGTGGGCCACAGCGCTTTTCACGTCGGGACGCTGGTCAACTCGTCCAGCGGCGTGCTGGTGGACATCGTGCAGCTGGATCCGGTGCGGGTGTCGTTCGCCCTCGACGAAGCCGCGTTTTTCAGCAAAACCGGCCAGCATGCCGACATCCACGCCCTGAAGCAGGCGTGGCTGGCGCAGATTGAGGTGGATGGCCAACGACGCGACGGCGTGCTGACCTCCATCGATAACCGGATTGACGCCCGCACCGGCAGCGTGGCAGTGCGGGCGGAGTTCGCCAATCCGCAGCACCGTCTGCTGCCGGGCGGCAGCGTGACGATCCTGTTCCGTCCGCAGGAACTGCAGTCGCGGGTGATGGTCCCGGCTGCCGCCGTACAGCAGGATCCGCAGGGCTTTTTCAGCTGGGTGCTGAAGCCGGACCACACCGCCGGGCAGCGTCGTCTGACCCTCGCCGGGCAGCAGGGGCAGCAGTTTGCGGTGGAGAAAGGGCTGCAGGCGGGCGAGCAGGTGATCACCGACGGCGCGCAGCGTTTACGCGAAGGCGCCGCGGTACAGGTGCTGAACTAAGTAAGGAGAAGGGATGCTGACCTTTTTTATCCGTCGTCCGCGATTTGCCATGGTGATCGCGCTGCTGCTGACCTTTGTCGGCGCGGTGTCGCTGAAGCTGATCCCGGTGGAGCAGTACCCGGCGATCACCCCGCCGGTGGTGAACGTCAGCGCCAGCTGGCCGGGCGCCAGCGCGTCAGATGTGGCGGAAGCCATCGCCGCGCCGCTGGAGACCCAGCTCAACGGCGTCGATCATATGCTGTATATGGAGTCCACCAGCTCGGATGAGGGGACCTACCGCCTGAGCATTACTTTCGCGGCGGGCACCGATGCCGACCTGGCGGCGATCGACGTGCAAAACCGGGTGGCGCAGGCGCTGGCGCAGCTCCCGACGGAGGTGCAGCAGAATGGCGTCCAGGTCCGCAAGCGCGCCAGCAACCTGCTGATGGGGGTGAGCCTCTACTCGCCGCTGGGCACGCTGTCGCCGCTGTTTGTCAGTAACTACGCCAGCACCCAGGTGCGCGAGGCGCTGGCCCGCCTGCCCGGCGTCGGTGAGGTGCAGATGTTTGGCGCCCGGGATTACAGTATGCGCATCTGGCTGCGCCCGGACCGCATGAACGCCCTCAACATCACCACGGATGACGTTGCCCAGGCGCTGCGCGAGCAGAATGTGCAGGGCGCGGCGGGGCAGGTGGGCACCCCGCCGGTATTCAACGGCCAGCAGCAGACGCTGACCATCAACGGGCTGGGGCGTCTGAACGAGGCGGCCAGCTTTGGCGAGATTATTATCCGCCGCGGCGCCCAGGGGCAGCTGGTTCGCCTCGCTGACGTGGCGACCATTGAGCTGGGCGCCCGCAGCTACAGCTCCGGCGCGCAGCTGAACGGTAAAGCGTCGGCCTATCTGGGGATCTATCCGACGCCCACCGCCAACGCCCTGCAGGTCGCCAGCGCAGTGCGTGCGGAGCTTAACCGCCTGCACACTCGCTTTCCGGCGGATCTCACCTGGGAGGTGAAGTTCGATACCACCCGCTTTGTGGCGGCGACGATCAAAGAGATCGGCGTCTCGCTGGCGCTGACCCTGCTGGCGGTGGTGGTGGTGGTGTCGCTGTTTCTGCAGAGCTGGCGGGCGACGCTGATCGTGGTGCTGGCGATCCCGGTGTCACTGATCGGCACCTTTGCGGTGCTCTATCTGCTGGGCTACAGCGCCAACACCCTCAGCCTGTTCGCGATCATTCTTGCCCTGACGATGGTGGTGGATGACGCCATTGTGGTGGTGGAGAATGTGGAAACCAAAATGGCGGAAGGGCTGGACCGCCTGCAGGCCACCGCCCAGGCGCTGCAGCAGATCGCCGGGCCGGTGATCGCCACGACCCTGGTGCTGCTGGCGGTGTTTGTGCCGGTAGCGCTGCTGCCGGGGATCGTCGGCGAGCTGTACCGGCAGTTTGCCGTGACGCTCTCCACTGCGGTGGCCCTGTCGAGCCTGGTGGCGCTAACCCTGACGCCGGCCCTCTGCGCACTGCTGCTGCGCCCGCGTCCTGCCCGGCCAGCGGCGGTGTGGCGGGCGTTTAACCGTCTTCTCGACGGCACCCGCGACGGCTATGGCCGGCTGGTGGGCGGGATGAACCGCCGTCCCTGGCTGGCGCTGGCGGCGACGGTGGCGGCAGGCGCGCTGGTGGCGTTCAGCTTCACCTCGATGCCGAAAGGCTTCCTGCCGCAGGAAGATCAGGGTTACCTGTTTGCCAGCGTGCAGCTGCCGGAGGCGGCGTCGCTGGAGCGTACCGAAGCGGTGATGGCCCAGGCGCGCAAGCTGCTGATGGCTAACCCGGCGGTGGAAGATGTGATTCAGGTGTCCGGCTTCAACATTCTCAACGGCACCAGCGCCTCTAACGGCGGGTTTATCTCGGTCATGCTCAAGGACTGGCATCAGCGGCCGCCGCTGGATGCGGTGATGGCGGATATCCAGCGCCAGCTGCTGTCACTGCCGGAGGCGACGATCATGACCTTCGCGCCGCCGACCCTGCCGGGCCTGGGCAATGCCTCGGGGTTTGATCTGCGCATCCTGGCGCAGGCCGGGCAGTCGTCGGCGGAGCTGGAGCAGGTGACGCGGGAGATCCTCCAGCGGGCGAACCAGCATCCGCAGCTGAGCCGGGTGTTTACCACCTGGAGCAGCAACGTGCCGCAGCTGACCCTGACGGTCGACCGCGACCGGGCGGCGCTGCTGGATGTGCCGGTGGCGCAGATTTTCAGCAGCCTGCAGACGGCGTTTGGCGGCACGCGCGCCGGCGATTTTAGCCGTAACAACCGTGTCTATCATGTGGTGATGCAAAATGAGATGCAGTGGCGCGAGCGGGCAGAGCAGATTAGCGAGCTGTACGTCCGCAGCCGCGACGGCGAGCGGGTGCGGCTGAGCAATCTGGTCACCATTACGCCGACGGTGGGGGCGCCGTTTATTCAGCAGTACAATCAGTTCCCGTCCGTGTCGGTGAGCGGTTCAGCGGCCGAGGGGGTCAGCAGCCGCACGGCGATGGCGGCCATGGAGCAGATTTTGCGGGCCCATCTGCCGCCGGGATATGACTACGCCTGGAGCGGGATCTCCTGGCAGGAGCAGCAGACCGGCAATCAGGCAGTGTGGATCGTGCTGGCGGCGGTAGCGATGGCGTGGCTGTTCCTGGTGGCGCAGTATGAGAGCTGGACGCTGCCGGCGAGCGTCATGCTCTCGGTGCTGTTCGCCATCGGCGGAGCGCTGCTCTGGCTGTGGACCGCGGGCTATGCCAACGATGTGTATGTTCAGATAGGGCTGGTGCTGCTGATTGCCCTGGCGGCGAAGAATGCGATTCTGATTGTTGAATTCGCCCGCAGCCGGCGCGAGGAGGGGCTGTCGATAGTTGACGCCGCGCGCGAGGGGGCCACCCGCCGCTTCCGCGCGGTGATGATGACCGCGGTGTCGTTTATTATCGGCATCATGCCGATGATGCTCGCCACCGGCGCCGGGGCGCAGAGCCGGCGGATCATCGGCACCACGGTATTCAGCGGTATGCTGGTGGCGACGATGATTGGCATCCTGTTTATCCCGTCGCTGTATGTGCTGTTTCAGCGTATGCGTGAGTGGGCGCATCGGCGGGGGTAAGCGTTGCGCCACAGCGTCTGCCTGTCGATCCCCTCTCCCTGTGGGAGAGGGTTAGGGTGAGGGGGGATTTTCCGTTCACGTTGCGTTTGGCCTTATCTGCCGGAGCAACAGCGTCTGCCGGGCGGTTCCCTCTCCCTTTGGGAGAGGGTTAGGGTGAGGGGGGATTTTCCGTTCACGTTGGTTTGGCAGAAAAGGGTAGTCCTTCGCTGGTGAACGGATAAGGACGGCGGGCTCGGCGCTGCTTTTGTGCCGGGCGCCCGCTATTTTCTCTCCACCGTTATCATGGTCACGAACGGATGATACTGCCATGGCACGCTGCCGCCTTTGCGGTACATCTTCGACAGCGTGCCGTCAAGATAAAGCATCTGCCGCACTCCGAGCTTTGACTGCGCATAGCAGGCAAAATCATAGAAGTTGGTCTCGCGATCGCTGAGCATAAACACCACCCGGCCCTGCTTATCGATGCCCACCCCGTTACGCAGCTTGCGCGAACTGGCGGAGGGCTTCAGCCGCCAGTTGATGATGCCATTCTCAATCAGCATCGGGCCGGACTGCACCGCATAACGGATGGCGGGAGAGGGTTTGTACGCCGGCAGCGGCACGATTTTCGCCCGGCCGTTCGCCACCAGGAACACGCCGCCGGGGCGGATAAAGAAGTTCCCGCCGCCGGCGGAGCGGTTGACCGGCGTCAGCCGTTTGCCGTCTTCGATATACAGCCCCAGCGGCGCGTAGGCCTTATCGTAAATGCCGCCGTTCATCGCCATCTGCACCCGGCCATCGCCATCGATACCCGCCAACAGCGAACGCAGGGAACCCCAGGCTTTGCCGTGCCGATCCTGCCAGTACATCGCAATGCGCTCTTTCTGCGCATCCACCCGATAGCTCTGCAGGGTCAGCGTCGGGTCGGTGAGGGTACAGGCGGCGCTGGCAACGGCGGCCAGAGGCAGCAGCGCCAGGGGGAGCAGGCAACGTAATAACATGGGCAGTCCTTTCTATGGTCTGCGCCGAGTATACCCGCCTCGCTGCCTTATGCCGCCCAAATCTCACAGTGTTTTTGCACCAGGCCGGAAAGCGAACCGCCGTTGGCGATAAACTCGCGCATCTGCTGCGCTTCGCTGTGCGGCGATTTCGCCTGACGGACCACCGCCTCCAGCGCCGCCGTCGCCTTCAGCTGATGGGCGAAGGGGGCCAGCCGGTCGGCGAGCTGCAGGATCTCCTGGCGGATACTGCGCTGCTCTCCGCTGCGCACGTCGGTGAGGGTCCCGTCCAGCCCATAGCGGCACGCCTGATAGCGGTTGAAGGGGTACAGCAGATAGTCATCAGGCTGGTGCTTAAAGGGGCGCTCCGTCAACAGCCAGCAGGCCAGGGTCTGAATAAAGCCGGCGATATGGATCGCCTGGGCGAGGGTCAGGGGGGTGTCCATCACCCGCACCTCGACGGTACCAAACTGCGGGCTGGGGCGAATGTCCCAGTGCAGATCCTTCATGCTGTCGATCATGCTGGTGTAGCTCAGCTGGCGGAACAGGCGACGAAACCCCTGCCAGTCTGCCACCCACGGCATCGGACCGTTGTCGGGATAGGAGGAGAAGCGGTTCAGGCGCGAACAGGCGAAGCGGCTGTCGGTACTGTCAAACCACGGCGAGGCGGCGTTAAGGGCGATGAAGTGCGGTACAAAGCGTGACAGGCCGTGCAGCAGATAGAGGGCGTCGTCGCCGCTCTGGCAGCCGACGTGCACATGCTGGCCAAAGACCGTGGCCTGCTGCGCCAGATAGCCAAAATGCTCGACGGTTTTGACATAGCGCGGATTGTCGCTGATTTGCTGGCGCTGCCAGGCATGAAAGGGGTGCGAACCGCCGCCGCAGATCTGCAGATGATGGCGCAGCGCCGCGCGCTGAACCGCCTGCTGGATGGCGCTGAGCTGGGTTTGGGCATGGCTGATGTCGCGGCACACCCCGGTGGCGATCTCCAGCATGCTCTCGGTGATGTCGTGTTTGGCTTCTCCCACGGTCAGCTGATGCTGGACGTCGGCAATCAGCGTCGAGGCATCCTGGCTGAGGTCGTAACCCGGCGGGTTTACCACCTGCAGCTCCAGTTCGATACCGAGGGTAAAAGGATCGGAGCGGTGAAAATCGGCTAAAGGCATAGTCTCTCCCGGTCGAGGTGTTCCCTGAAGTATATACCCGTCACACATTTACGTTGGCTTTGCTACGCGGCTTATCCATTCGCCGCCCGCGATGTCGGGCGACGTGCCCGGTCAATTGGTGTTCCCGCTCCCTGCGACAACCCGCTGGCGGCCAAATTTGCGCGAGCCCACCACGCACAGCACCACGCCCAGCGTGACCGCCAGCATCAAGGGGCTGACGGTTTCGTGCAACAGCGCCGCCGACAGGCCAAGCCCGAAGAACGGCTGCAATAGCTGGAGCTGGCCGACGGCGGCGATCCCGCCCGCGGCCAGCCCTTTGTACCAGAAGATGAAGCCGATCAGCATACTGAACAGCGACACATAGCCGAGCGCCGCCCAGGAGGAGGCCGATATGGCATGCCAGGACGCAGGCTGAACCAGCAGCGAGGCGGGGAGCATCAACGGCAGGGCTATCACCAGCGCCCAGCAGATCACCTGCCAGCCGCCGAGCTCCCTTGTCAGCTTTGCCCCTTCCGCATAGCCGAGGCCGCAGGCGATAACCGCCGCCAGCATCAGCAGATCGCCGCTGAGTGACGCCGCCGCACTTTGCGTCAGGGCGAATCCCACCACCAGCAGGCTGCCCAGCAGCGAAAAGATCCAGAAAGCCCGCCGCGGGCGTTCGCCGCCGCGCAGTACGCCGAAGAGGGCGGTCATCAGCGGCAGCAGGCCAATAAACACAATCGAATGCGCTGAGGTGATGTGCTGCAGGGCCAGCGCCGTGAGAAGGGGAAAGCCGATCACCACCCCTGATGAGACGATGATCAACGGCACAAGCTGCGACAGGCACGGGCGTTTCTGGCGAAAGCCGACCAGCAGCGCGACGGCAAGCAGCCCGGCGATGAAGGCGCGCAGGAAGGTCAATAACAACGGATCCATATCCTGCACCGCCAGCCGCGTCGCGGGCAGCGAACCGCTAAAAATAATCACCCCCAGTAAACCATGAAGCCATCCGGACCAGGGGCCGGGCACCGATTTATCCAGTGTTGAATCTACCACGTTAACCTCGCGTTATCAGATGGGCTGCACCCGCTTGAGCATCGTCTTCGGCGATGGTAATGTGGCCAATCTAATACAATCAAATTATTGTCATAGATACATTTCACGATGAAAGCCCGATACAAAGCCGTTGTCGACCGATATGCCCAGGCGATCCGCAGCGGGCAGCTGCCTGCGGGCAGCCGTCTGCCGACGCACCGTACCCTTGCCGCCGAAGAACGCCTCTCGCTGGCCACCGCCACGCGCGTCTATCGTGAACTGGAAGAGATGGGGCTGGTCAGCGGCGAAACCGGCCGCGGCACCTTCGTGCGCGATCTCTCGTTACCGCCGGGGCATGGGGTCGATCAGCAGGCGGTCGCCGCCGACGTCGTGGATCTTAACTTTAACTATCCTTCGCTGCCTGAGCAGGGCGATGCGCTGCGCGAGGCGCTCAGGCAGCTGGCGATGGCGGGCGATATTGACTCGCATCTGCGCTATCAGCCTCATGCCGGACGGCTCGCCGAGCGGGAAATTATCGCCCGCCATTTGACCTGCCAGCACTTTGCGTCGGACGCGGAAAATGTTCTGATCGTCAACGGCGCACAGCACGGGCTGGCGGTGACCGTCATGGGGCTGTTACGTCCGGGGGATGTGGTGGCGGTGGATGCGCTGACCTATTCGGGCTTCAAGGTTCTGGCGGCGCTGTATCATCTGGAGCTGGCGGCGATCCCCTGTCGACCGGAGGGGCCGGACCTGCAGGCGCTGCATACCCTGTGCCAGCAGCGGCGGGTGCGGGCGGTGTATACCATGCCGACGCTGCACAATCCGCTGGGCTGGGTGCTCAACACCGGGCAGCGGCAGGCGCTGGCCGATCTCGCGCGCCAGCACGATCTGCTGATTATTGAGGATGCCGCCTACGCCCGGCTGGTGAGCCATCCGCCGCCGCCGGTGGTCAGCTATGCGCCGGAAAGAACGGTGTATGTCACCGGATTTTCAAAAAATATCGCCACCGGGCTGCGCGTGGGGGTGGTGATTTCTCCGCCGTGCTATCGCCCGGAGATTGAGCACGCCATCCGGGCCACGACGTGGAATACGCCGACGCTGATAAGTTCGCTGATCTGCGCCTGGATTGAAGATGGCACGGTGGCCCGCTTTGAAACGCAGAAACGACAGGATGCGCGACAGCGGCAGCAGGTGGCCCGCGAGGTGCTTTGTGGGCTTCCCGTGGTGAGTCATCCCGATTCGTACTTCGTCTGGCTGCCTCTGGGTGAAGAGAGCCGGGCCGATCGGCTGGCGAACGCGCTGATGGAACGCCGTATTTCGGTGTCGACCGCCGAGCCGTTCTGCGTCTCCGCCACGATCCCGCAGGCGCTGCGCATTGCGCTCGGTTCGGTTCCTCTCGACAGCCTGCGCCCGGCGCTGCTCAGCGTGCGCGACGCCGTTGAGTATGAACAATACCGCTAACCCATCTGCTCCAGCTGGCCGCGCAGGACCTCCACCCCCTGAGCGATGGCGTCAGGGTTAATGGCGTGGAACCCCATGCGAAAGTAGTTATCCGGCGGCGCGGCGCTGAGAAAATGGCGCGCGCCGGGCTCAATCAGCACGCCGGCGTGGGCGGCGCGCCAGGTGAGTTGCTGGGTGTTGATCTGCGCCGGGGTCTGCAGCCAGAAGGCGTTAGCATGTTCGCTCCCCGCCAGCGCGCGACACGACGGCAGATAGCGCTGCAGGGCGGCGTGCAGACGCTCCCAGCGCTGGGCGGAGTCATAGTGGTAGCGCCGCAGATGGGTTTCATAATGGCCCTGGGCAAGGAAGTGGGCCATCTGGTACTGAATGTTGGTCGGCGGATGGCGATAGACCAGCCGGCGCAGGGCGCGCGCCTCGTCGATCAGGTCCGGGTCGGCGACCATAAACCCCAGCCGCAGCCCCGGTGACAGCGCTTTTGACAGGCTGCTGACATACACCACCCGGCCGCTGCGATCGCTGGCCTTCAGCGCCGGCAGCGGGTTGAGGGTAAAGTTACTCTCCGAGTCATAATCATCTTCAATAATGACCGCGTCATGGCGGGCGGCATGCTCCAGCAGCTGGCGACGCCGCGCACTGCTCATGGTCACCCCGGTGGGCACCTGATGGCCTGGAGTGACATAGTAGTAATCGCAGGGACGCTCATTAAGCACGATCCCCTCTTCATCCACCGGGTGCGGCACCACCTCGGCGTCGGCGAGCAGAAAGGTGTTGATGGCTTCGCGAAAGCAGGGGTTTTCGACGCCAATGCGGGTGGTGGAAGATAGCAGCAGTCGGGTCAGCAGGTAGAGCGCATTTTGCGAGCCCAGGGTGATGAGAATTTCGTCCGGCGCGGCGACAATGCCGCGCTTGGGCAGCACCCGGGTACGGATCTGCTCGATCAGCATCGGCACATCCTGGTCAATATGGTCGATGACCCACGCCGGGTCGCGCACCCCGCCGTGCAGCCAGTTCGCCGCCGAGCGCCAGGTGGCCAGCGGGAACTGCCGGGTATCGGGCTGGCCGTAGATAAACGGGTAGCGGTAGTGCATCCAGCCCGCCGGTTTGAGGATCGACTCCTGCTGGCTGGGGGTCATCTGCAGCCGGTCGCTCCAGCGTGGTGCAGCGGCTTCGCGCTGCGGTGCACTCTCGACGGCGGCAGGCGAAGCTTCATGATAGTCGGGATGCAGGTAGTAACCGCTTCGTGGGCGGCTAATCAGGTAGCCCTCGTTGACCAGACTTTCAAACACCAGCGCAGTGGTGTTGCGCGAGACGCGAAGCTGGCTGGCCAGCTGGCGACAGGAGGGCAGTGGGGTGTCGGCGGCGAAGATCCCGCTGAGAATGGCATTCACCAGCGTCTCTCGCACCTGTTCCTGCAAACCGCGGCCAGGCTGAAAATCAACGTGTAACAGGTGACGGATCATACGGGGCTCCTCTGGCAATAACGCATTGCGACCACCTGTTACACTCAGCAAATTCCATACCACCCTGCCGCCATCTGACACAGCGATGCGGCCCATCTGGCTCTATACGGAATCGAAAAACGCTCCCACATTAAAAACGTATTCAGCCGCCGTGGACCGGAACGTCCCCGGCCACTATTTTGCAGAAACCTTTTCGCGTTCTGGAATGAACCCGTCTGGCCAATCCATCAGGGGTGAAATAATGAAAAAATCATTGGCATCAATGTGTCTGAGCGCTGTATTAACGGTCGCTTTTTCTTATCACGCCGTCGCGGCCGATCTTCCGGAAATAGAAAAATCCGGCACCCTGAAAGTGGCGACGGAAGATGATTATGCGCCGTTTAACTTTATGAATAATGGCCAGGCCGATGGCTTTAACAAAGATATGCTTGAGGAATTACGTAAATACGCCAAATTCCATGTCGACCAGAGCATATTACCGTGGACCGGATTATTAGCGGCCGTCTCCACCGGGCAATACGATATGGCCTTAACCGGGGCGGTGATTACCGATGAGCGGCTGAAGGTCTTTGATTTCACCCCGCCATGGGCCTCCGCACAGCACTATTTCGTCAAACGCGCTGGCGATACCTCGTTAAATACGATTGCCGATCTCAGCGGCAAAAAAGTGGGGGTACAGGCCGGGAGCGCGCTGCTGGCGCGTTTGCCGGAGCTGAAGGCGATGCTGGAGAAGACCGGCGGCAAGCTGGGACCGGTGGTGGAATATCCCTCCTATCCGGAAGCCTACGCCGACCTGGCGAATAAGCGGCTGGATTACGTGATTAACGTGGTGATCTCGGTAAACGACCTGGCGAAAGCCAAACCGAAGGTCTTCGCCAAAGGGCTGGCTGTCTCCGGACCGGGGTATATGGCGTGGCCGATCCCGAAAAACTCGCCGCAGCTGCTGGCCTATATGACCAAGTTTATGAACCACATGAAGGAGACCGGCAAGCTCGCCGAGCTGCAGAAAAAATGGTTTGGCGAAACCTATGACAACCTGCCGACCGAGGCGATCACCAGCCCGGAACAGTTTCACAAACTCGCCGGACTGTAATATTCCGCGGCGGGCGACCGCCGCCTGTTGCTGAGAAGGAGGGCCTCATGGATGCAATTTCCTGGCAGTTATTAATCGAAGGCGCATGGACGACCCTCTGGATTTCGGCCATCGCTATCGCCTTCGGGGTGGTGGCTGGCCTGCTGATCGCCCTGGTACGGATGCTGCGCCTGCCGGTGATCGACCAGCTGCTGGTGGTCTATATCAGCCTGGCCCGCGCGACGCCGCTGGTGACGCTGGTGCTGTTTCTGTTTCTTTCGCTGCCGACGATGGGCATTAACCTCGACAAGAATGTGGCCGCCATCGTGGCGCTGACGCTTAACACGTCGGCGTTTAACGCTGAGATCTGGCGCAACGCCTTCCGCACCTTTCCGCGCGAACAGCGGGAGGCGGCGGAGTCGGTGGGAATGCGCCGCTGGACCTACTTCCGCTACATCATGCTGCCGCAGATGTGGATCGAGAGCCTGCCGGCGCTGGTCAATGAGATGTCCTTTTTGATCAAAGGTAGCCCGGCCATCGCCGTGATTGGCGTGGTGGATCTCACCCGGGTCACCAACCGTATCTCCTCGGTCACCTACGAGCCGCTGTCGCCGATCCTCGCCGCCGGCCTGCTGTATGTGGTGATCATTGGCTGTTTGTTGAAGCTGCAGGGTATCGCGGAACGTAAAGCCAGGCGTCTGGCGCGCTAGGAACGGGAGGCATTATGAATCAGTGGGGCGTTATCTGGTCGGTTCGCGATAGCTTTATTGCCGGGTTATTCGCGACCCTCGAACTGTTTATTACCGCCGCCCTGGCGGCGCTGATTATCGGTATTGCGCTGTGTTATTTTAGCGAATATCAAAAGAAAGTGATTAACCGGATTATTATTGGTTTCGTCAGTCTGATGCGCGCGATCCCTTTTTTGATCCTCGCTTATCTTCTGTATTACGGGCTGCCGCAGCTCGGTATTAGCATGGAGCCGTGGACCGCCGGTTTACTGGCCCTGATTATTTATCATGGCGCCTATTTCTTTGAAATACTGCGCAGCCAGCGGCGGGTATTTTCCGGCGGATATATTGAAGCGGCGATTGCTCTGGGCTTTTCTCGCTATGCCATTTTTCGGCGGATTATTTTACCCAATATCGTCTCTTCCGCCTTACCGCTGATCGGCAATCAGCTGATTATTTGCCTGAAGGACACCGCTTTCCTGAGCATTATTACCGTTCAGGAGATCACCGCCGCCGCCAACAGCGTCCAGGCGACCTATTTTATTCCGTTTAACGCCTTTATCGTCGCCATTGGGCTTTACTGGGCGATCAGCATTCTGCTGGAGCTGCTGATTAAGCGCCTGACCGCCTGGGGAGCCAAAAGAGGAATGAGCCATGCCTGAGTCTATTGCCGTAAGCGTCAAAAACGTCTCCAAACAGTTCGATAATGTGGAAGTCCTGCGGGATATTAACCTGACGGTGGAGAAGGGGACCGTGGTGAGTATTCTCGGCTCGTCCGGGTCGGGAAAATCCACACTGCTGCGCTGTATGAACTGGCTGGAACAGCCGGACCGCGGTGAAATTCATATCGGCGGTCAGCGACTGGGGATTGATGAGCAGCGCGGCCGGGCGATGTCGCACCGCCAGCTGGCCAAAATCCGCGAGCGGGTGGGGATGGTCTTTCAGAGTTTTAACCTGTGGCCGCATCTGACCGTTCAGCAAAACGTCAGCGAGGCGCTGCTGCACGTCAAGGGCATGAAACGAGACGAGGCGAAGGCCATTGCCATGCAGCAACTGGAGAAAGTCGGCATGGCGCACAAAGCCGATGTTTACCCGATCACCCTCTCCGGCGGGCAGAAGCAGCGGGTGGCGATCGCTCGTTCACTGGCGATGTCGCCCGAAGTGATTCTCTTCGATGAACCGACGTCGGCGCTGGATCCGGAGCTGGTTAATGAGGTGTTGGGGGTCATGAAAGCCCTCGCCGCCGAGGGTTACACCATGGTGGTGGTGACGCACGAGATGGATTTTGCCCGCCAGGTGTCCAACGAGGTGGTGTTTCTGGAGAAGGGGCTACTGATTGAGAAGGCGCCGCCGGAGAAGTTCTTCACTCAGCCTGACTCCGAACGCGTCAGGCAGTTTCTGCAAAGCAGCCGTTAGTCCGGCTTGCATCCCCTGCCGGTATCGCCGGCAGGGGAAAAACCACGCGCCCGCCTAGTCCCGGTCAATCGCGAACGGCTGCCACGCCTGACGCACCGGCATCACCTCCACCCGGTTAATGTTCATATGCGCCGGCAATGTGGCGATATAAAACATCTGCTCGGCGATATCGCGCGCGCTCAGCGGCGTGGTGCCGCGATAGAGCTTATCCGATGCCGCCTGGTCGCCTTTGGTACGCACCAGGGTAAATTCGGTCTCGGCAATCCCCGGCGCCAGATCGGTGACCCGCACGCCGGTGCCAAGCAGATCGCAGCGCAGGTTATAGCTGAACTGCTTCACAAACGCTTTGCTGGCGCCATACACATGGCTGCCGGGATAGGGCCACTGTCCGGCGATCGAGCCGATATTGATAATGCTCGCCCCGGCGCCATGGCGGATCAGCGTCGGCAGCAGGGCGTGGGTCATCGTCACCAGACCGGTGACGTTGGTGTCGATCATCGTTTTCCAGTCCTCCAGCGCCACCTCCTGCGCCGGCAGCGGCGACAGCGCCAGCCCGGCGTTGTTGATCAGGGTGGTGACATCGGCGAAGGGGGCGGGGAGCGACGCCACGGCGGCAGCCACCGCCTCGCTGTCACGAACGTCAAGCTCAATAATATGCACCGGCACCTGGGCGGCGAGTCTGTCCTGCAAGGCCTTCAGTCGCGGATAGCGGCGCCCGGTCAGCACCAGCGACCAGCCCGCCTCGGCAAACACCTGCGCTGCCGCTTCGCCAAAACCCGAGGTCGCCCCGGTGATAAACACTACGTTGCTCGTTGCCATGTCATTCTCCTGTGCGGTTGTCCCTCCACTATAAAAACGCCGGACGGCAAGGCACAGGGCCAGACGGCGGACGCGGATGTGACACCGTGTCACATCGTTTTTCACGCACTGGCTCTATCCGTTTTGCGCTGCCGCGGCCAATGATGAAGCCAACCACAACGACATGAGAGAGGGCAGGGTATGAAGCTGGCACTACAGAACGAGGTCGCGGTAAGCAATGATGAAGTTCGGCAGCTGGATCGCGCTTATGTGTTTCATTCATGGTCGATGCAGGGCAATCTCCATCCGCTGGTGATTGCCGGGGCGCAAGGCTGCGAGCTATGGGATTACGAGGGGAATACCTGGCTCGATTTCAGCAGCCAGCTGGTGAACGTCAACATTGGCTATCAGCACCCCCGGGTACTGGCGGCCATGAAGGCGCAGCTGGAGACCCTGGTCACCATCGCGCCCGCCACCGCCAACCTTGCCCGCGGCGAAGCGGCGAAGCGCATCGTCGACCTGGCGCCGGCGGGCTTCAGCAAGGTGTTCTTCACCAACGCCGGGGCGGATGCCAATGAGAACGCGATTCGCATGGCGCGGCTCTATACCGGGCGCGACAAGGTGCTGTCGGCCTATCGTTCCTACCATGGCAACACCGGCAGCGCGATCGCCGCTACCGGCGACTGGCGCCGGGTGCCGAATGAGTTCTCCCGCGGCCATGTTCACTTCTTCAACCCCTACCTTTACCGCAGCGAGTTCAACGCCGCGACTGAGGAAGAGGAGTGCCAGCGCGCGCTGGCGCATCTGCGGCGGATCATTGAATGCGAGGGGCCGACGGCCATCGCGGCGATCCTGCTGGAGTCCATCCCCGGCACCGCCGGGATCCTCGTGCCGCCGGCAGGCTATATGCAGGGTGTGCGCGCCCTGGCCGACGAGTTTGGCATCGTGCTGATCCTCGATGAGGTGATGGCCGGCTTTGGCCGTACCGGCAGCTGGTTCGCCTTCGAACAAGATGGCGTGGTGCCGGATCTGGTGACCTTTGCCAAAGGGGTTAACGCGGGCTACGTGCCGGCGGGCGGGGTACTGATTAGCGAACCGATTGCCCGCTATTTTGACGACCACTTTTTTGCCGGCGGGCTGACCTACTCCGGCCATCCGCTGGCGATGGCGGCGATTGTCGCCACCATCGACGCGATGAAAGAGGAGAAGGTGGTTGAGAACGCGGCCTATATCGGCAACGAGGTGCTTCGTCCCGGTCTCGAGGCGCTGGCGGAGAAGCACGCCATTATCGGCGAGGTGCGCGGTCGCGGCCTGTTCCAGGCGCTGGAGCTGGTGAGCAGCCGTGAACAAAAAACGCCGCTGACCGCCGCCGACATGGCCGCGATCAAAGGGGCCTTAACCGAGGCCGGGCTGTTGGCCTTTGTGGTGGAGAACCGCATTCACGTGGTGCCGCCGTGCACCATTACTGCTGAGCAGGTAGCGCAAGGGCTGGCGATGTTTGATGCGGTCTTCGCTCGCTTTGCCAGTCTGGCGAAGTAGGGGAGTGGGCCGGATACTGTTGCCCGGCGGCGCGCTTGCACGGGCCTATGGGGTGTGAGCCTGTGAGTGGATCCTGTAGGCCGGGTAAGGCGCAGCCGCCACCCGGCGAAATCAAGGATACCGTGCCTGATATCTTGCCCGGCGGCGCTGCGCTTGCCGGGCCTACGGGGTGTGAGCCTGTGAATGGATCCTGTAGGCCGGGTAAGGCGCAGCCGCCACCCGGCAACACCACGGGTACCGTGCCTGATTATTGCCCGGCGGCGCTGCGCTTGCACGGGCCTAAACGCCAGCCGGACAGTTCCCTCTCCCTCCGGGAGAGGGCCAGGGTGAGGGGAAGCACTGCAGTGTGGTTGTTTATGTTATCGGTGGCTTCAGCGTAGTTTGCGCTCCCGGTTAATCGTCTGCGTTATGTCACTCATGGCGCAGGGAGCGCACAGGGGGCGGCCAGTCGCCGCCGCCCCCTGTACCCCCGGGCTCCGGCCAGCAACATCGCCACTGCGTGGTGCCTTCGACTTATCCCTGCAGGCTTCGGGCCGGGCCGAGGCAGCGTCCATGCAAAACACGGCCCTCAGCCCGCATCCATGCGGGCTGCCCCGGCCTTCCGGGAACGTCTCAGCGATGTTGAGGCCGCCAGCACCGGCAGTTTCAGCAAGACTGGTGAATAAATTAACGACAGGTTGCGCGAATCCCAGGTCGGGTAAGCGAAGCGCCACCCGACAAAACAGCGGCGCATCCGCTGACCTCAGCTCATCCGGTGCTCTCCGTTGACCAACGCGTCGCGATCGAAAAAGCGCTGGATCACGCCCTCCGCCATAAACGCCGCCCGATCGGACATATGGGCGATGACGTCGGCATCATGGCTGACCAGCAGATAGGTCATGCCGTGCTCCTGTTTCAGACGATTAAGTAGATTAAGGATTTCCGCCTGCACCGACATATCCAGCGCCGAGGTCGGCTCATCCAGCAGCAGGATCTGCGGGCGCAGCAGCAGGGCGCGGGCAATGGCCACGCGCTGCCGTTGGCCGCCGGAGAGCTGATGCGGATAGCGGCGCACGGCGTCGGCGGCCAGACCCACCTGCTCAAGGGCGGTGGTTACTCGCGGAGCAACGTCGCGGATGCCGTGGATCTGCAGCGGCTCCGCCAGGGTGCGCCACAGGGTATGGTTGGGATGCAGCGAGGCGTACGGATCCTGAAACACCATCTGCACGTTGCGCCGCAGCGCGCCCTGAAAGCGGGCGCCCGGCGCGATGGACTGGCCGAGCAGTTCCACGCTGCCGCGCCATTCGCGCTGTAATCCGGCGAGCACGCGCAAAATCGTCGATTTACCGCAGCCGGAGGCGCCGATCAGGCTGAAGGTTTCCCCGGCGTCGACACGGAAACTGGCGGCAGAGACCGCCGTCTTCGCGCCGAAAGTTACCTGCAAATCCTGAAGATTAACGATCGCCATGGGCCGTCTCCGTAAAGTCCTGGGTTCTGTCGAGGGTCGGCAGCATCTGGCCGTAAGTGTGCGCATTTGGCCGGCAGGTCCACAGGGTGCGGGTATAAGGGTGCGTCGCGCTCGGCAGCGCCCGCGCCGGCATCTCATCGACCTGTCTCCCCCGGTACATCACCAGCACGCGATCGCAATGCGCGGCCACCAGCGGCAGATCGTGGCTGATCAGTAACATGGCCATCTGCCGCTGCGCGCACTGCTCCACCAGCAGCTCGAGGATCTGGTTGCGCAGGCGGGCGTCGAGGGCCGAGGTCGGCTCGTCGGCAATCAGCACTTGCGGGTTATTGAGCAGCGCGAGGGCGATCATCACCCGCTGTCCCATCCCGCCGGAGAGCTCGCCGGGATAGCGGCTGAGGACCGGCAGATCCAGACCGACGGCGGCGATGGCGTCTTTGACCGCCTCGGTGCGCGCGCGGCGGCTGAGACGCTGATGCAGGGTTAACGCCTCCTCCAGCTGCGTCTGAATGGACTGCACCGGATTCAGCGCATAGCGCGGATCCTGCAGCACCATAGCGATATCGTTGCCGCGCAGCGCGCGCCAGCCGCGGGCGCTGAGGGTTAGCACATCGCGTCCCAGCACCTCCAGCCGTTCGGCGCTCACCACCCCGGGCTTACGCACCAGGCCCATCAGCGCCCGGGCGGTCATCGATTTGCCGGAGCCGGATTCGCCCACCAGCGCCAGCCGCTCGTTGCCGAGGGTGAAGCTGACGTTGTCCACCACCCGGGCGGTGGGGTAGTCGACGGCGAGTCCCTGGACGGTCAGTCGGATGTCAGTCATGTTGCGGCTCCAGAATATCGCGCAGGCCATCGCCCAGCAGGTTAAACGCCAGGCTGGCGAGCAGGATCGCCGCGCCGGGGATGGCGGCGATCCACCACTGGTCGAAAATCACCTGCATCCCGTCAGCAATCATCGCTCCCCACTCGGCCATCGGCGGGCGGGCGCCCAGGCCGAGAAAGCCGAGCCCGGCGGCGGCGAGGATAATGCCCGCCAGATCGAGCGCCAGCCGGACAATCGCCGACGGCAGACACAGCGGCAGAATATGGCCGATCAGCAGCCGTCCGCCGCGGATGCCCAGCATCTCCGCCGCGGCGAGGTAGTCGCTATGGCGCAGGCGCTGAATTTCGCTGCGCGCCTGACGGGCGTAGGCCGGCCAGGTGGTCAGGGCCAGCGCCAGCGCGCCGTTGACCAGCCCCGGGCCGAGCATCGCCACGAACGCGAAGGCGAGGATCAGGCGCGGCATCGACATCACCACGTCGGTAAATCGCATCAGTATCCGCTCCAGCCACCCGCCATAGTAGCCGGAGAGAATACCCACCAGCAGCCCGACGGGCAGGGTAATGGCGGTCACCAGCGCCACCAGACCCAGCGCCGGGCGGGTGCCGTAGAGCAGGCGCGACAGCAGGTCGCGGCCGTAGCTGTCGGTGCCGAGCCAGTGCCCCGCCCCGGGTCCCTGCAGACGAGCGGCGGCATCCTGCCAGTTGGGATCGTGCGGCGCCAGCCATGGGGCAAACAGCGCGGTCAGCACCAGCAGGACCACCAGGGTCAGGCCGCTGAAGGCGGCGGGGGAGCGACGCAGACGGCGTAAAAACAGATAAGTCGGCATCAGCGCACCCTCGGATCGGTTAACCGCACCAGCAGGTCGGTCAGGTTATTGATCAGCACAAAGCTCACGCCGATCAGCAGCGTGCCGCCCATAATCGCCGTGGTATCTCCGGCAAACAGCGCCGTGGTGAGGTAGCGGCCGATCCCCGGCCACGAGAAGACGGTTTCGGTGAGCACCGCCCCTTCGAGCATGGAGGTCCAGGCGAGGGCGGTCACCGTCAGCAGGGTGCCGCGGATATTGGGCAGGACGTGGCGCAGCAAAATCGTCATCTCTCCGGCCCCTTTGGCCCGCGCCAGCAGAATGTACTCTTTGTTCATCTCGCTCAGGCAGGCGGAGCGGGTCAGGCGGGTGATGCTCGCCAGCGAGTAATAGCCCAGCAGCAGCACCGGCAGCACCAGATGGCCGATAGCATTTTTAAACGCCGCGGTATCGCCGGCGAGCCAGGTGTCGATCAGCGCAAAACCGCTGCGTGGCTCGACGGTGTACTGATAAATATCGTCGAGGCGACCCGGGCCAGGCGCCCACTGCAGCCGGGCGTAAAACAGGGCCAGCATCAGCAGGCCGAGCCAGAATATCGGCACCGAGTTGCCCAACAGGGTAAAGGTGCGCACCGCCAGATCCCACGGCGAACCGGCGTAACGGGCGCACAGCACCCCGGCGACGATGCCCAGTACCGCGCCGACGATCAGCGCCAGGGTCGCCAGCTCAAGGGTTGCCGGAAAAACCGCCAGCAGGTCATGGAGCACCGGCTGGCCGGTGGCGCTGGCGATACCGAGATCGCCATGGGCCAGGTTGACCAGGTAGTGCCAGAACTGCACCGGCAGCGGCTGGTCGAGACCCAGCTGATGGCGAACCTGGTCATAGGTCGACTGGCTGGCATGGTCGCCGACGATCTGCAGTACGCGGTCGACGGGCGACAGCGCGGAGAGCGAGAAGGTGACCAGCAGCAGCCCGAACAGCGTGAGCAGCAGCGTAAACAGCCCCTGCAGCACGCGGGTAAGGTGAGTGGAAAACGATGGCATGAAAAATGGAAATTCCTGGTATATCAGCATTGTGCCCGGCGGCGCGACGCCGACCGGGCCCGGGGGAGGCGTCGGCCATCCGGACAGGCGAGGCCGCCGTACCCGGTGACCAAAGCCCGCTTACTTGGTCACGTTATCGTACCAGACCATGTCGGCGTTCAGCCCCTGCTGATAGCCCTTCACGTTGTCACGCACCACGATCTGGGTTTTCCCCTGGTCAATAAAGACATACGGCGAATGCTGCAGCAGGGTTTCCTGCATCGTTTTGTACAGGCCGAGGCGCTTCGCCGGGTCCGGCTCCGCCACCGCGGCGAGGGTGGCTTTATTCAGCTCAGGGATCTGCCAGCCGTTGAGCCCGGCCACGGTGCTAGATTTACCATCGTTCCAGGCAAAGGCGCTGGCGTTGGAGTGGGCATCAAAGTAGTCCGGGATCCACAGGCGGATCGCCGCCTGATGCTGTTTCGCACGCACCCGGGCATAGACCTGGCTGCCGGCGGCTGGCAGCAGATCCACCTTCACCCCGCCCTGGGCAAAGCTGGCCTGCAGCGACTGGGCGATGGTGATAAACGGCGGTTTGTTCTCCACGTCGAGGGTGAAGTGGGCATCCTTAATGCCCGCTTTATCGAGGATAGCCTTAGCTTTTTGCGGGTCGAAAGTGAACGGATTGGTCTCCAGCGCCCCCGGCAGGCCGGCCGGCAGGAAGCTTTGGTGAATAAAGTACTGGCCTTTCAGCAGATTTTTGGTGATGCCCTCATAATCGACCAGCCAGCGCGCTGCCTCCCAGAAAGCCGGGTTATTGAGCAGCGGGTTGGCGCTGTTAGCGGTATTAAACACCAGGTAGTTCTGCTCGGCGGACGGGATGCTCAGCACCTTCACGCCGGGTTTATCCTGCAGAGCGGCAATCTGGTCAGCGCCGAGATCGCGCGCCACGTCGGCATCCCCCTGCTGGATCAGCAGGCGGCGGGAAGCCGGGTCGGGGACGTTTTTAATAATGATGCTCTTGATCTTCGGCGCGCCGGTGGGGGAGCTGGCGTTGGCCTCCAGCACGATGGCCTGATGCGGCTGGTAGACGCGCATTTTATAGGCGCCGCTGCCCGCCGAGTGCATCTTCAGCCAGTCGTTGCCGAAGTCATTATTTTTCGCGTTCGGTGCCACCTGTTTTTCATCAACGATGGAGGCGATAGGGGTGGAGAGAATATTCAGCGCCACCGCCGGGCTGACGTCGGCGGTCCAGTGCAGCGTCAGGGTATGGTCGTCAACCTTTTTCAGCTGGCTGGCGATGTTGTCCGGCTGCCAGCCGAGCACGTTGAGAATAAACGCCGGCGATTTATTCAGCGTCACCGCACGGGTGTAAGAGAAAATCACATCTTCCGGGCGCAGCGGGTTACCGGAGGCGAATTTGGCATCCGGCTTCAGTTTAATGGTCAGGGTCTTGGCCGCCGGATCGGCCTGCCAGCTTTCGGCGAGGATCGGTACGATTTTTTCAGGGTTGTTGCGGTCCGGCTGCACCAGACGCTGGTAGAGGCTGGGGACCGTCTGGATGCTGGAGAGTTCGTTCGCTTCCGCCGGGTCGAGGCTGACGATATCGTCGAGACCCTGGGCGACTACCAGCGTGTTGGGCGGCGTGGCGGCATGCGCGGCGGCGGAGAGCGCCGTCAGTACCAGTAAAGGCAACAGTTTTTTGGTCATGAGCAATCCCTGAAGAATGGTTATTTTATTGTTTTATGCCTCGCTACGTTAGGCCGCTTGCCAAAAGGCGTAAAGTCAAAATAAGGATATCCTTATGCTAAAAACGCATATTCAAGAACGACAGGTTATTGCCGGGATCGCAGAAGCGCCTTTCTCCGCTGCGGGCTTCTTGCTATAACGCATTGTCTATTGCGAGGAGGTGGGTGTGCCGGAAATCAATGAATTTGGCCAGCAGGTGAACGACCTTGTTCCTGGCTGGCAGGGGGCGCAAGTCCTGCGGCGGACGGCGTTAAACGGCCGTTTTTGCCGACTGGAGCCGCTGGACGTTGACCGTCATGCGGCGGATCTGTTTGCCGCCTATGCGCTCGGCGACAACAGCGACTGGACGTGGCTGGCGTCTACGCGGCCGGAGAGCGTGGCGGCGACCGCCCACTGGATCGCGGGCAAGGTGAATGATGATGCTCTGGTGCCGTATGCGGTGATTGACCTGCGTAGCGAGCAGGCGGTGGGTCTCGTCAGCTATATGGCGATCGAGCGGGAAATGGGCACGGTTGAGATCGGCCATGTCACCTGGTCGCGACGGATGAAAAACACCCCGCTGGGTACCGAAGCGGTCTGGCTACTGCTCAAAAACGGCTTTGACCATGGCTATCGTCGGCTGGAGTGGAAATGCGATTCGATGAATGTCGCCTCGCGCCGGGCCGCCGAGCGGCTGGGCTTTAGCTGGGAAGGACGTCTGCGGCAGAGGCTGGTGCGCAAAGGGCGGACGCGCGACAGCGATATGCTGTCCATCATCGACGGCGAGTGGCCTGCGCGCGATGCCGCGCTGCGGGCGTGGCTGGCGGCGGAAAACTTTACTGCCGACGGTCAGCAGATTAAGCGCCTGGAGGCGTTTCGCTAACATCAATCTATGCGGCCCAACATCCGCAACGGCACCCCGGTCGCGCTGCGCTTACCGGGGCTACGTTACATCGTCTCAGGGTAGGCCGGGCAAGGCGTAGCCGCCGCCCGGCATTGACCCGTTAGCGGCGAACCGGCGCGTCGCCAGCGACATAATACGCCGCGGTGCTGCGCGGCAGCGGCTGGCGGCCACGGATAGCGTCAGCCATCTTCTCGCCTATCATAATGGTGGTGGCGTTGAGGTTGCCGGTGATGATCTGCGGCATAATCGAGGCATCGACCACCCGCAAACCTTCCAGACCGTGGACCCGGCCCTCGCCATCGACCACCGCCATCTCGTCGTAACCCATCTTACAGCTCCCGCACGGGTGGAACGCGGTCTCGGCGTGGTTGCGCACAAACTCATCCAGCTCGGCATCGCTCTGGCATTCTGTTCCCGGACTGATTTCGCGGCCGCGATACTTATCCAGCGCCGGTTGATTCATGATTTCGCGGGTAATGCGGATGGCGTCGCGGAACTCCTGCCAGTCCTGCTCATGGGACATATAGTTAAACAGGATCGCCGGATGGGCGTGCGGATCGCGCGACTTCAGGCGCACGTGGCCGCGGCTGGGCGAACGCATTGAACCGACGTGGCACTGGAAGCCGTGCTCTTTCACCGCGTTTGAGCCATTGTAGTTAATCGCCACCGGCAGGAAGTGGTACTGAATATTTGGCCAGGCGAACTCTGCGCGGCTGCGGATAAAACCGCCCGCTTCGAACTGGTTGCTGGCGCCGATGCCGGTGCCGCCGAACAGCCACTCGGCGCCGATCTTCGGCTGGTTCCACCACTGCAGCGCCGGGTAGAGCGATACCGGCTCTTTGCACTCGTACTGCAGATACATCTCCAGATGGTCCTGCAGGTTCTCACCCACGCCGGGCAGATCGTGCACCACCGGGATATCAAACTGCCTGAGTAGCTCCGGGTTACCGACGCCGGAGCGCAGCAGGATCTGCGGCGAGGCAATCGCCCCGGCGCACAGCAGCACCTCTTTGTTGGCCGTCGCTTTGGACGGAATAGTGCTTTCTCCCTCCAGCCACTCGACGCCCACCGCGCGCTTGCCGGCAAAAATAATGTGATCGGTCAGCGCATGGGTGCGGATGGTCAGGTTCGGGCGACCGCGCGCCTGGTCGAGATAGCCGCGGGCGGTGCTGGCGCGACGGCCCTGCGGCGTCACGGTGCGGTCCATCGGGCCAAAGCCTTCCTGCTGGTAGCCATTGAGATCGTCGGTGCGCGGATAGCCCGCCTGCACCCCGGCTTCAACCATCGCCTCGAAGAGGGGATTATTGCCCGGCTTCGGCGTCGTCACGCTCACCGGGCCATCGCCGCCGTGATAGTCGTTAGGCCCGATATCGCGGGTTTCCGCTTTCCGGTAGTAGGGCAGGCAGTTGAGATAGCTCCAGTGCTCCAGACCCGGCTCTTTGGCCCAGTTGTCCAGATCCATCGCGTTGCCGCGGATGTAGCACATGCCGTTGATCAGCGACGAGCCGCCCAGCCCTTTGCCGCGTCCGCACTCCATGCGGCGATGGTTCATGTACGGCTCAGGTTCGGTTTCGTAGGCCCAGTTGTAGCGTTTGCCCTGCAGCGGGTAAGCCAGCGCGGCGGGCATCTGGGTGCGGAAATCGAACCGGTAGTCCGGGCCGCCGGCTTCCAGCAGCAGGACGGTGGTGTTTGGATCTTCAGTCAGTCGTGTTGCCAGAACGTTGCCGGCGGAGCCGGCGCCAATAATGATGTAGTCAAATTGCAAAAAAACCTCCCGGTTAAAATATGGACTGGAATTTACCCATCTCAACCTGGATGGACTTCACCTGGGTGTAGCTTTGCAGGGTCATCACGCCGTTTTCGCGGCCGATGCCGGAGTGCTTATAACCGCCGACCGGCATCTCCGCCGGGGATTCGCCCCAGCTGTTGATCCAGCAGATGCCGGCTTCCAGCTGGTGGATAAGACGGTGGGCACGGTTGAGGTTGGGCGTCACCACGCCGGCGGCGAGGCCGTATTCGGTGGCGTTGGCGCGGCGAATGACCTCCGCTTCGTCGGTATAGCTGAGGATCGACATCACCGGGCCGAAGATCTCTTCGCGCACGATAGTCATCTCGTCGCTACAGTCGGTAAACACCGTCGGGGCGACCCACGCGCCATTATCGAAACCGTCGCCTTTCAGCGCTTCGCCGCCGCACAGCAGGCGCGCGCCTTCGCGTTTGCCGCTCTCGATATAACGCAGAACGTTGTCGCGATGGGGGAAGCTGACCAGCGGGCCGAAGTTGGTGTCATCGGCAAACAGATCGCCGGGGCGGATGCGGGCCACGCGTTCGAGGATCTTGTGCTCGAATTCCGCCTTCCGTTGCGCCGGGACAAACACCCGGGTGCCGTTGGTACACACCTGACCGGAGCTGTAGAAGTTGGCCATCATGGCGATATCGGCGGCGAGGTCGAGGTCGGCATCGTCCGCGATAATCAGCGGCGATTTACCGCCCAGCTCCATGGTGACCTCTTTCAGCGACGAGGCCGCGGAGTTGGCCATCACTTTTTTGCCGCTGGCGACGCCGCCGGTGAAGGAGATTTTGGCGATACCCGGATGTTCAGTCAGATACTGGCCGGTCTCCGCGCCGATCCCTGGCAGGACGTTAAACACCCCGTCCGGCAGGCCCGCTTCGCTGTAAATTTCCGCCAGCTTGAGGGCGGTGAGCGGGGTGACCTCGCTCGGTTTGAAAATCATCGCATTGCCAGCGGCCAGCGCTGGCGCCGATTTCCACAGGGCGATCTGGATCGGGTAGTTCCACGCGCCGATCCCGGCCACCACCCCCAGCGGTTCGCGACGGGTATAGACGAAGGAACTGTCGCGCAGCGGGATCTGGCTGCCTTCCAGCGCCGGGATCAGTCCGGCGTAATACTCCAGCACGTCGGCGCCGGTGACGATATCGACGGCGGCGGTTTCGCTGAGCGGTTTACCGGTATCCAGCGTCTCCAGCCGCGCCAGCTCGTCGTTGCGCTGGCGCAGAAGGTCGACGGCGCGACGCAGGATGCGCGAGCGTTCCATGGCGGTCATCGCCGCCCAGATCTTTTGCCCACGCTGCGCGCTCTCGACGGCGCGATCCACATCCTCGCGTCCGGCAGCCTGAACGGTCGCCAGCACCTCGCCAGTGGCAGGGTTGATGGTCTTGAAGGTGCGACCGCTGGTGGCCGATGTATAACCACCATTAATATAAAGCTGCTGTTCTGCCATTCGGGACATAACGCCTCCTCGGTTATGGGTTCGGTAAATGCTGACAAATAAAGTGGCTGGTCAGCGACTGCGCCAGCGTCTTATCCAGCGGTTTGCCGCTGAGCGCCGCCCGCAGCCACAGGCCGTCTATCAGCGCCGCCAGCCCGTAGCCGGCCTCCTGCGCCTGCTCGCGCGGCAGCTCGCGGCGGAATTCGTACACCAGATTCGACAGCAGACGACGGCTGCTGACCTGCTGTAACCGATAAAGCATCGGCTGGTGCATGCTGCTGGCCCAGAAGGCCAGCCAGGCCTTCATCGCCGCGCTGCTGATCTGCGTTTCATCAAAGTTGCCGCCGACAATCGCCTGCAGGCGCTGGCTGGCGCTGCCGTCCGGCAGGGCGTGCAGGCGGTTGAGCACCGCGTCGCGCAGCTGGCTGGTGATGTCGCGCATGGTCGCCTCCAGCAGACCATTTTTATCTTTGAAATAGTGACTGATGATCCCCGTCGATACGCCCGCCCGTCGGGCGATCTGCGCGATGGTCGCGTCGTGCATTCCGACTTCATTTATTGCGTCCAGCGTGGCGTCGATCAGCTGCCTGCGCCGGATCGGCTGCATCCCCAGTTTGGGCATTTTTGCCACTCCATTCATCAGCGTTGGTTAACTATTAAAGCGGTTTTTGATTGGACGTTCAATATAAAATGTGTCTTAATTGTTACGTTATTGAATTTTAATAGTTACAAAAACAGTGGGGATACTGGATGACAGATCTTTCGCAAAACAGAGAAAAGGACAAAATCAATCCGGTGGTTTTTTATACCTCGGCCGGACTGATTTTGTTGTTTTCCCTGATGACGATCTTTTTTCGCGATTTTTCTGCCGAGTGGATTGGGCGCACCCTCAACTGGGTGTCGAAAACCTTCGGCTGGTACTATCTGCTGGCGGCGACGCTGTATATCGTCTTCGTCGTCTGCATTGCCTGCTCGCGCTTCGGCTCGGTGAAGCTCGGGCCAGAGCAGTCAAAGCCCGAGTTCAGCCTGCTGAGCTGGGCGGCGATGCTGTTCGCCGCCGGCATCGGTATCGACCTGATGTTCTTCTCGGTCGCCGAGCCGGTGACGCAATATATGCAGCCGCCGGAAGGGGCGGGGCAGACCATCGAGGCGGCGCGCCAGGCGATGGTATGGACGCTGTTTCACTATGGCTTAACCGGTTGGTCAATGTATGCCCTGATGGGCATGGCGCTGGGATACTTTAGCTATCGTTATAATTTGCCGCTCACCATCCGCTCGGCGCTGTACCCGATTTTTGGCAAACGGATCAATGGGCCCATCGGCCACAGCGTCGATATTGCAGCGGTGATCGGCACCATCTTCGGCATCGCCACCACCCTCGGTATTGGCGTCGTGCAGCTCAACTACGGTCTGAGTGTGCTGTTCGATATTCCGGACTCGCTGGCGGCAAAAGCGGCTCTGATTGCGCTGTCGGTGATCATCGCCACCATCTCGGTCACCTCCGGGGTGGACAAGGGCATCCGCGTCCTCTCCGAGCTGAACGTCGCCCTCGCGCTGGGGCTGATCCTGTTCGTGCTGTTCATGGGCGATACCTCCTTCCTGCTCAATGCGTTAGTGCTGAACGTCGGCGACTACGTAAATCGCTTTATGGGCATGACGCTGAACAGCTTCGCCTTCGACCGCCCGGTGGAGTGGATGAATAACTGGACGCTCTTTTTCTGGGCGTGGTGGGTGGCCTGGTCGCCGTTTGTGGGCCTGTTCCTGGCGCGCATTTCGCGCGGGCGCACCATCCGCCAGTTTGTGATGGGTACCCTGATTATTCCGTTCACCTTTACCCTGCTGTGGCTGTCGGTGTTCGGCAACAGCGCGCTGTATGAGATTATTCACGGCGACGCGGCCTTTGCCGAGGAGGCGATGGTCCACCCGGAGCGTGGATTCTACAGCCTGCTGGCGCAGTATCCGGCGTTTACCTTTAGCGCTTCGGTGGCGACCATTACCGGTCTGCTGTTCTACGTCACCTCCGCCGACTCCGGCGCGCTGGTGCTGGGGAACTTCACCTCGAAGCTAAAGGACATCAACAGCGATGCCCCGAACTGGCTGCGCATCTTCTGGTCGGTGGCCATCGGTCTGTTGACCCTCGGGATGCTGATGACCAACGGCATCTCGGCGCTGCAGAACACCACGGTGATCATGGGGCTGCCGTTCAGCTTTGTGATTTTCTTCGTGATGGCCGGACTGTATAAATCCCTGAAAGTGGAAGATTACCGCCGGGTCAGCGCCAGTCGCGACACCGCCCCGCGCCCGATGGGCCTCCAGGATCGTCTGAGCTGGAAGAAGCGCCTGTCGCGGCTGATGAATTACCCGGGCACGCGCTATACCAAACAGATGATGGAGACGGTGTGCTACCCGGCGATGGAAGAGGTAGCCCAGGAGCTGCGGCTGCGCGGCGCCGCGGTGGAACTGAAGAGCCTGCCGCCGGAAGAGGGCGAGAACCTTGGCCACCTCGATCTGCTGGTGCACATGGGCGACGAGCAGAACTTCATCTACAAGATCTGGCCGCAGCAGTACTCGGTGCCGGGCTTTACCTATCGGGCGCGCAGCGGGAAATCCACCTATTACCGGCTGGAGACCTTCCTGCTGGAGGGCAGTCAGGGTAACGACCTGATGGACTACAGCAAAGAGCAGGTGATCACCGATATTCTCGACCAGTACGAGCGGCACCTGAACTTTATCCATCTGCATCGGGAAGCGCCGGGGAACAGCGTGATGTTCCCGGATGGCTAATCAGGGAAGCCCCCGTCGGGGAAAGACTGACGGGGGCGACGGGCGGTTACGGGTAGTTAAAGGCGTCCGGATGGTTGTCGAGGCTGCCGCTGAGGGCGGCAAACAGCACGGTTTTGCCATTGATGGACAGGGCATCGCTGACGTTAAGCCAGGTCAGCTTCTCCTGGTCGGTTTTTTCATCGACCACCGAGTAAACGCCGGACATCTGTTGGCTTTTCTCGGACCAGATCACCGCGATACGTTCATGACCGCAGTCGTGGGGTTTGCAGGCGCTTAACACCTGCCAGGATTCGCTACCCAGCTTCACCGTCTGCGCCGGCGAACCGGTGCCGCCGGTGGTTACCCAGGCGGGCAGCTGATGGCCTTTGACCATCTGGTTAAACGACGCCCGGGTGGCGGCATCGTGGGCCAGACTGTTGAGCGTGACATCGCCTTGCGCCATGACGCTGGCGGAGGCGGCTAAGGCGACGATAGCGGTAAGCGCTTTAAACATGTTTCCTCCTGGACTTATTCCGTCCTCATAACAAGCCTCTTTATAGTGAGCGTAGAGAATGATTAATGCAAACTCTGACATATTTTCTGTGAATGATTAGAAGCGGTGCGCGCATGGACGTTACGCTAAGCGATATGCCATGATGCGGATTGATTTATTTTCCAAATATATGCCTTTGGGATAAAGCAGTGAACGAAATGGCATAGTTATTCAGGCGATAAAGCATGGCGTATGTGAATCATCTACTGACGTTTATTGAGAGTAATCCGGCGCTGGCGGTGGGGTTTAATCTTATTCTGCTGCTGCTCTCCGGCATATTTGCCCATCTTTTATGCAAGTTCTTGCTGATTAAAGTGGTGCGTAAGGTCTTCTTTAGTAGCCACAAACAGGATGTGCCGCTGGAGAAGGATCGACGCATCGCCGAAAAGCTGTCCAATTTCATTCCGGTTATTATCGTCTATTACGTTCTGCAGTTTATGCCAGCGATGCCGGCATCGCTGGTGACGGCGATTAATACCATCTGCGGGATCTTGTTTTTTATTTTTATGTCGGTGTTTTTCAACGAGATGCTGGATATTGTCAACAGCTCTTATCTGCGAAAGACCAAACGTAAAAATCATTCCATTAAGGGCTATATCCAGATAGGCAAAATCTTAGTTCACATCCTGGCGGCGATTATGATCCTCGCCGTGATGTCGAACAAATCGCCGATCATTATTATCTCCAGTCTGGGGGCGGTGGCGGCGGTGCTGATGATCGTGTTCCAGCATACCCTGCTGTCGCTGGTGGCGAACGTTCAGCTGTCGTCTAACGACGTGCTGCAGCTGGGGGACTGGATTGAAATGCCTGACAAGAACCTCAGCGGTGAGGTGACGGATATCGCGCTGCATACCATTACCATCCGCAACTGGGACAATACCATTTCCCGCATCCCGACCAAGAATTTCCTCACCGAGACCTATACCAACTGGCAGGCGATGTTCTCCTCCGGGGCGCGGCGGATCATGCGCAGTATCGCCATCGATCAGCACTCGGTGCGTTTTCTCGACCAGGAGATGCTGGCTTCGATGCTGTCCATCCGCGGGGTGAGTGAGCCTCTGGCGACGCTGCTTGACGGCCGGGATCCCGGCGGCGTGGCCGACCGCTGGTTTATCGATAACGGGCTAACCAACCTGACCCTGTTTCGCCACTATCTGATGCACTATCTCGCCGAGCGGCCGGATATTATTAAGGAGATGTACATTGTGGCGAGAACCCTGAAACCGTCGCCGTCGGGCATTCCGCTGGAGATTTACTGCTTCACCTCCTCAACGCTGTGGAAAGACTACGAAAACACCCAGTCGGCGATATTTGAGTACATTACCGCGGTGGCCGGGCAGTTCTCTCTGCGCCTCTATCAGTATCCCGCCGGCCACGATTTCTGGCGTCTCTCCCAGGAGCACGCCGCCCGGACGGGCCTGCCGCCGTCGGCCGAAGGCTAAGCGCTGATCTGCTGGCGCCAGAGGGCGATCTCTTCCTCCAGCCAGGCGATGAACCGGGCGACTTCCGGCCGGTTCTCCGCCTGCGGGGAGAGGGTCAGCCAGTAGTGCCAGGGGTAGGGGACGGTGACGGTGGTGAGCTGCACCAGCTCGCCGCGGGCTATCGCCCCCGCCACCAGGGAGCGCCGCTCCAGCGCCACGCCGGCCCCCAGGCGAACCGCCTCCAGCACCAGATTGGAGTCGTTCAGGCGCAGGCCTGAGGGGACGATCGCCTTTTCCAGCCCCGCCTGGCTGCACCAGGCGTTCCAGGACTCCATGGAAAAAATAATATCGCTGGCGGCGATCGCCTGCGGGGTGGTCGGCAGGTTACCGCCGCGATAGCCGGGGGCGGCGACCACCAGCTGTTCATCGGCAAACAGATGCCGGCTTTCCATCCCCTCCCAGTCGCCTTGCCCCATGCGAATGGCCAGATCGATACCCTCCTGCTGCAGGTTAACCACCGCCAGGCTGGTCAGCAGGCGCACCGCGATCTGCGGATGCCGCGCCTGAAAGCGCGCCAGCCGCGGCAGCAGCCAGTGGCAGCCAAAGGAGGGGAGCGTCGCCAGGGTCACTTCCAGGGTGCGGGGTTTGCTCTGTACCATCCGCGTGGCGTCGGCGATGTGCTGTAACGCCTCGCGGATTTGCAGGGCATAGAGCCGGCCTTCTTCCGTAATGCGCACTCCGCGACCGTGGCGGATAAAGAGCGTGACGCCGACCAGCGCTTCCAGCTGTTTGATGTGCTGGCTGACCGCCGAATGGGTCACACTCATCTCGCGGGCGGCCTGCGTTACGCTGCCGAGGCGCGCCACCGCCTCAAAGCTGCGCAGGCTGGCGACAGGGGGAAAATCTGCCATGGTGATCTCTCTTGTCAGGGAGTCGATACGTTAACGTTACTACCGGGTTAGCGGCTTTTAACGCCACTGCAAACAGGCTGAAAAGGAGCGAAATGCTGTCTCAGTCGGTATAGCACAAGGGGAACTGGAGGGCTACCGCGAATCGCCAATCTGTTAGTTTGACTAACCATTTCGGTAAGTATCCCGTGATATTCGCAGCATGGGTTTTCCAGTAAGGTAAAGCCGCAACCCCTTTATCGCAGGCAGGAGTGACGATGAAACTCATTGGTATGATGGATTCACCTTATGTTAGACGCGTGGCGGTTTCTCTGGCGCTCTATGGCGTGGAATTCGAGAGCCTGCCGCTCTCGGTTTTTAGCGGCTTTGACGAATTTTCCCGCATTAATCCGGTGGTCAAGGCGCCGACGGTGGTGCTCGATGACGGGACGCAGCTGATGGACTCCACGCTGATCCTCCACTATTTCGAAACGACCAATCTGACCGGGCGCCGGCTGCTTCCCGCGCAGCCTGACGCGCTGGCCCGCGATCTGCACCTGCTGGGGGTGATCCTCGCCGCCTGTGAAAAAGCGGTCCAGCATGTTTATGAGCACCGTCTGCGGCCGGAAGAGAAGCAGCATCAGCCGTGGATAGCCCGGGTGACCGGCCAGCTGCTCGCCGCCTGTCGGGAGTGGGACGCCCGGCTGGCAGACCGCGCCGCCGCCGCGCAGCCGGACCAGGTGCTGGTCACCAGCACGGTGGTCTGGTCCTTTATCCAGTTGATGATCCCGGCGGTGGTGCCGGCAGCGGCGTTTGCGCATATTCGCGCGCTGGCGGAGAAAGGAGAGGCGCTGCCGGCGTTTCAACAGTATCCGCTGGCTTAACGGCGGGGGGCGCGTTGGATTGCAGCCGGACGAAGACATTATCGCCCGGCTGGGTTGCGCTCAGCGTCTTGCCAGCGTCACCGCGTGTTGCCAGGACTGCCATCGCTGCACAAGCCGATGATGCCGGATCAGTTCTGGCGCATAAGTGATGTGTTCTGGTAAAAAGGGCTGAAGCTCTGCCACCGTCAGCTTGTGCAACGCTTTACGCGCCAGCAGTGCCGCACCGGTCGCCGACAGCTCGGCCACATCGCTGCGCATCACCGGACAACCCAGCAGGTCGGCCTGATACTGCATTAACCAGTCGTTTTTGGTGGGGCCCCCATCCACCAGCAGCGTGTTGAGCGTAAAGCCATGATGGGCACGCATCGCAGTGATTACATCGGCAATCTGGTAGGTTATTGACTCGAGCGCGGCACGAATGAGATGGGCCCGCTTCACGCCCCGGCTTAATCCATGGATCAAACCGCGGGCCTTATCGTCCCACCAGGGGGCGCCCATGCCGGTGAGCGCCGGGACAAAAAAGACGCCTAAGGTGGAGTCGACCGAGCGCGGCAGATCATTCAGCGCCTGGGCCAGTTCGCCGGGAGCGCGTTCGCTCAATCCGGTACTGTCGGCCATCCACGCCACCGCATCGCCGGTATGGGGAATGTTCCCCTCGAGTGCATAGACCAGCTTTTCTCCGTCGTGCCAGGCCACCGTGGTGGCGAGATTACTGACGTGACACGCCACCGAATCAACGGGCGCCATCACCGAGGTCCCTGTACCGTAAGTGGCTTTAACACAACCGGCGGCGCCCAGACCGTGGGCGAAAAGGGCGGCATGCGAATCGCCAATCATCGCCATTACCGGAATGCCATCAGGGAGGGTGGCTAAACCCGCGGTGTAACCAAACAGGCCGCTCGAAGGTTTAATCACCGGGAGTGCTGCACGCGGAATGCCAAACAGGGCGAGCATATCGGTATCCCAGTCCGCTGTGTGCAAATTCATGAGCTGCGTACGAGACGCGTTGGCATAATCACAACAAAAATGCTGGCCTTGCGTCAGGTGCCAGAGCAGCCAGCTATCCACCGTACCGAGGCAAATCTCGCCATTTTTCGCCCGCTTCAGGCCATCCGGAGTGTGGTCCAGCAGCCAGCGCATTTTCGAGGCGGAAAAGAGCGGGGCGACTGGCAGGCCGGTTACCGCCTTGATCTGCGGCTCATGACCTTGTTCACGCAGCATGTGGCAAAATGCGGCAGTACGTGCACATTGCCAGCTCAGGGCGGGCGCTATAGCCTCGCCCGTTTCCCGATACCAGCCCACGACGGTTTCGCGCTGGTTGCTGATCGCCAGGGCGGCTACACGCTCCGCGCCAACGGCGGCCACTGCGCGAGAAATCACCTCCAGCGACGCGGCAAGCAGAAGCTCCGCTGACTGTTCTACCCATCCTTCCTGCGGCGTAGCGATTTCAAGCGCACGGGAAAATTGCGCAATTACCCGCCCGTGGCTGTCGAAGGCAACGGCTTTGGCATTGGTTGTGCCCTCATCGAGGGCAATAATAATATCCTTGTTTACCGACATAGCGGCCTCCGGCCTCACTGGTGGAGATAGGTCGACACGCCCAGGTAGCGCGTAAATGCTTCGTGCAAAATTGCGGCACTGGCGGAATGGTTCATCGCGACATGGTGCTCAAAGCCATTGCGGCAGATCCACGACAGCAGATTTTCCAGGTGGGGAACCTGAATGACCGCCCGACAGCCTACCGTATCGAGGGGATCGTCAACCGACCGACCTTCGCCGACGTAGGCTTTGATCTCGCCAGTCAGGTCGTCGGTGCTGAGGCGAAAATAGGTCAGCGCGCCGCTTTTCATGCGACCATGCACGGCACCGCAGGTGTTTTCTTTGCCGACGGTGGTGCCGATAATATCGGCCGTTCCCATGTGCGGCGACTCAAGGCTGGCCGAGGCAAAGTTCCCGCAATGAAACAGCACACATTTATCGCGATCGTCGCCGAAGTTATTGTTCCAGTCCGCGATCGAGGCGGGGCTCAGGTTGCTGCTGGCGAGCGCATACATGGAGAGCGCGCCCATGACATCGACCTCACAGGCGCTTGGCATCAGTTGTCCGGACATCACGCTCATGATGGAGCAGACGTTAATCCCCAGATTTTCCTGCAGCGAGGTCCAGCACTGAATTGCGGTGGTGTCGATGTCGTTGGCAACAATCCACTCGCTCAGGACCACAAACAGTTTTGCCATGGTGACCAGTTTATCTGCCGGAATACCGCTGGCGTCGGCATTATCGATCAGCAGGCGGCGCTTCTCATCCACACGAATATCGTCATCACGCAGGGCTTTAATCCGGGTAAACACCTCTGACAGATCTAACGTTTCCACCGCGATGCCTAAACGTTCGAGCAGCTTTTCGCTGTAGCGCACGGTGTTAAAGCCCGCTGGACGGGCGCCGATCGCGCCAACGCGCACGCCGCGCATACTGTTCACCACGCGACATATCTGCGTGAAGCGCCGCAGATCCTGCTCAAACACTTCGCCACTGAGCGCGCAGACGTGCTGGGTGGTCAGCGTAAACGGGATACCGTACTGGCGCAGGTTGTTGCAAAGGGAAATTTTGCCGCAGAAGCTATCGCGGCGCGTCGACAACCCCATTTTATCCAGATTATCCTCTTCGGCCTGAATAAGCACCGGGACGTTGAGACCGGAGAGGCGCAGCGTTTCGGCGATGGCTTTCTCATCACCAAAGTTGGGTAACAGCACCACGACACCGTGAATATTGTCGCGGTGGCTGCGGAACAGCTCGGCGCAAATTTTGGCATCCTGCCGGGTTTCCACGCCACCCAGTTCCGTCTGGGATGGATCAAGCATAATGGTGTTAATCCCAAGACGGCTAAACAGGGCTACCGCCTGTTCGCGCGCTTCGGCGACCAGATAGCTGGGGAAAAATCCCCGGTTGCCAATAATGACGCCCATGGTGAGTTGTTGAGGAATTCGGGACATTGCGTTCTCTCCAGTAAGATGTTCTTGTTATTTTTCAGGATGCTTTTTTTATGTGTAGCTTGCGGGCGTGCTTCACCACCCCGGCGGCATCGATTTCATGGCGCGCGCGCGTGGCAGCGCGATCGGCGGCAATGGCGTATTGCCCGTCAGGGATACCTAAGCGCCGCAACGGGATCGCGCACCCGGCCTCGGCCAGCACTTCCGCCACCAGGCTCCCGACGCCGCCGTTGACGTTGTGTTCTTCCACCGTGATCGCGGCCGGACAGGACTGGATTGCCGCCAGTAGCGCCTGGGTATCACAAGGACGAATAGATGGGACACTGATAACGGTGGCGTCAATACCTTCTGCAGCGAGTTGTGCGGCGGCTTCCACAATTTCATGTACCGTTGAGCCCATGGCAACCAGCGCAATATCGCGCCCCAGACGCAGCACATCAATGTTGCCCGGAACAAACCGGTAATGTTCATCATGCAGTTCCGGCAGCGCTTTACCGTCGAGGCGGATATACACTGGCCCGACGTGGGCAAGGGCATAATCGATAATCTGCCGGCACTCGCCGGGACTGGACGGCGCGTAAATTTCAATATTGCCAAAACCGCGCAGAATGGCGATATCGTCAATACTGTGGTGGGTGCTGGCCAGTGGACCGTAGCTGGCGCCCGCGTTCAGCCCGAACAGTTTGACGTTGGTGTTGTTGTAGCAAACGTCGACCTTAATCTGCTCATTGGCTCGTGAGATGAGGAATGGCGCGGCGTTGCAGGTTACGGCCACTTTCCCCCCCAGCGCCAGACCGGCGGCAGCGCCAACCAGCGTCTGCTCGGCGATGCCGACGTTGACCAGCCGGCCAGGGAATCTTTTGATAAACGGAGCAATTTTCGCCGTTGAGGTGGAGTCGGCCACCACCGGCACCAGATCCACGCCGCGGTCTACGGCATCAATAAAGGCATTCACCATCACCGTGGCGAGATGTTCGCTATTACTCATCTTTCAGTTCCTCCAGCGCCAGTTCAATTTCTTCTCCTTTCGGTACCCGGTGATGCCACTCGGGGCGTCCCTGAATAAAGGAAATACCCGCGCCTTTGGTGGTGTTAGCAATCACGACGTGTGGTTTCCCGTTCGGCTGCAGGCCCTCAAGGGTGGCGACCACCTCCGCCATATCGTTGCCGTTGCACTGCGTAACCTCCATGCCGAAAGCGCGCCATTTTTCATCCAGCGGATCGGTATTCATGATCTCTTTGGTCGCACCGGCCAGCTGCAGATTATTTTTGTCGTTGATAATAATAAGGTTATCCAGCTGGTAGTGGGCGGCGACCAGCGCGGCCTCCCAGTTGCTGCCCTCCGCCAGTTCGCCATCGCCGGTGACGACAAATACGCGACGCGGGTTGTTATCGCGTTTCGCTGCCAGCGCAATGCCTACCGCCACGGGCAGACCATGGCCCAGCGCCCCGGTATTCAGCTCAATACCCGGCGTCTTGTGCTTTACCGGGTGTCCTGGCAGCGCCGAGTCGGCGTGTTGATAGGTTGCCAGCCAGTCAACGGGAATAAAGCCTGCTTCGGCCAGCACGCAGTAATAACCGCCGACAGCATGCCCCTTCGACTGAATATAGATATCGCGGTCGTCGCTCTCTTTTCGCGCAGGGGAGCAGTTAAGGATGCGAAAGTAGAGGGCGGTCAGCAGTTCGACTTGTGATAGATCGGCACCGGTGTGGCCGCCTGCCGGGCTTTCCGCATTCAAGACGATGATGCGGCGGCGGATGGCGCGTGCTTTTTGTTCTAACTCCTTAACGGAGAGTGAAAACGGATTCATAAAACACCTCTTGAAAGTAAATTCTTGTATGAATAAATATTCCAGCAGGGTAAAAAAACACTTCCCATCCTGACTACCTTTAATCGTCGACAAAACAAGGTATTAATAAGTGATTGAATATATATTCACTACTGATTTATTATTCACATAGGTAAGATATGCCCTGTGACGGGGTTTGTCCACGATTTGTACGGCCTATTTTCTAAAAAAGGAGAAAACGATCACATTTGGATCGTCGGGAAAAGGGCGCTGCGCTTGTTATCTATTCAATGATGCATAAAAATAACGAGCAGAAAACAGAGGGGAATGCCATGTCGAAGCAGGATGAACAGCGGTTGCTGGTGAAGATCGCCACGCTTTACTACAGCGAGAATAAAAAGCAGTCCGAGATCGCCTCGCTGCTGCATCTGTCCCAGTCTTTTGTTTCACGGGCGCTAACCCGCTGTCAGAAAGAGGGGCTGGTGAAAATTACCGTGGTCCAGCCGACAAACATTTTTGTCGATCTGGAAAAGGCGATTGAGGAGCGTTTTGGCATTCGACAGGCGATAGTCGTGGATGTGGGCGAGAACGCCAGTTACAGCCAGGTAAAGCATGCCATCGGCAGCGCGGCGGCGCACTATGTTGAAACGCGGCTGCGGCCGGAAGACCTCGTGGGGATCTCGTCCTGGAGCAGTACGATCCGCTGTATGGTGGATGAGATGCATCCGCAGAACATTCGCGCCGCCGGGGTGATTCAGCTGTTGGGCGGCGTCGGTCCCAACGGCAACGTGCAGGCCACCATCTTAACCCAGCAGCTGGCGGCGCATTTAGGCTGCCCGGCGTGGCTGCTGCCGTCGCAGAGTATTGAGCACTCCGTGGAGGAGCGCAGCCGTCTGGTAAACAGCCCGGACGTCGCGGCGGTGGTGGCGAAATTTGCCGAAGTGGATGTGGCCATCGTCGGTATTGGTGAACTGGAGCCTTCGCAGCTGCTGAAAAACTCCGGTAACTATTATAATGAAACCATGCTCCAGCTGCTGGCGGCGCGCGGCGCGGTGGGGGATATCTGCCTGCATTACTATGATGCGGCGGGCAAACCGGTACTGAGCCAGGATGAGGATCCGGTGATCGGTATGGAGCTTGAGCAAATTCGTCGCTGTCCGCAGGTGATTGCGCTGGCCGGCGGCGTGGACAAAGAGAACGCCATCCGCGGCGCGTTGCAGGGCGACTATATTGATGTCCTGATCACCGACTTCCCGACCGCGCGCGCGTTAATTAAGGGCTAAGCGGGGGGAGACTGGCGTGCCTGGCGCGCCAGCGTCGCCAGTTCGTCCGCGCTGAGGCGAGTCATCCGCAATACGGTTTCAGTGTCCATGCCGTTCTCTAACATCATCAGCGCGATGCGGCAGGCTTCGCGATGCTCACCCGCCTGTAAACCTTCGTTCAAGCCTTCCTGTAACCAGCGTTGTTTTCCCTCTTCGCGCCCTTTCTGCTTCAGGTACTCGGCAATCGTCATCAGGGTATCCTCATATTGCGGCAGACGTTCGACCAGCTGGTCGATAAAGTTGTCCGGGTCGGCGCTATTGCCATGCAGCGACATATAGGTAAATAACGTTTTGAACTGCTGGTGGTCAGTGTATCCCATCAGCACCACCTCCACCAACTGCTGGAGGATATGGCTAAGATCGCGTTGACGGATGTGTTTCTGGACCAGTTCCAGAAGCGCGATCCGCCGATGCTGTAATATGGCGTCGTCGGGAATATCGGTCACATCGACGAGCGGAAAAGCCCCGAGATAAAGCTGCTTTGCCGGTGAGTCAGGTGGGAACTCGTCCAGCCAGCACAGTGAAAAGGGATAGGGAGAAATGGTGCCATGATAAAACAGCATGGGGATCACCAGCGGCAGCGCTTTATGGCCGCGATCAAGATGCTGTTGCATGGCCGCGAGGGCATAGCGCAGGAGTCTGAACGCCATATGGCTGTCCGGGGTGCTCTGATGCTCAATGACCACATAGATATAGCCCTCTCCCTTGCTGGTCTGCAGAGAGTAGAGAATATCGGAATAGCTGGCGCGCAGGTTGTCCTCAACAAAGCTCCCGGATTCCAGGTGCAGAGTGCTTAAGTCGCACAGCTGCCGTAGCGCGGGCGGCAGATGAATATCCAGAAAATCGCGTGCGGTTTCGCTGTCGCGCAAAAAGCGTTTAAACAGGCTGTCGTGCGGGGTCGAGTGCGGACGTTTTTTCATGGCTTCCTTGCCTGGCAGAGCAGAGTGGCGGGATGCTACCACCGCTTGCCGTCGGGCAGGATTTTTCGATGAGGTTTTGCGAAGCGCCTCGGAGAAAGGCGCATCGAGCGTCAAGCCGCCACCTCCTGTGGCCGGTGCCACAGGAGGGCTTGCGGTTACTTATTCTCCATGACCGCCTTCTGAGCGACCACCGCCGCTTTCTGCTGCATCCGGTTTTGCATCTGATCGATAATGACCGCCACAATAATCACGATCCCTTTGATGACCATCTGCCAGAACTCGCTCACCCCCATCATCACCAGCCCGTCGGCGAGAAAACCGATGACAAACGCACCAATCAGCGTACCCAGAATGGTTCCCCGGCCGCCGGCCAGCGATGTTCCGCCCAGTACGACGGCGGCGATAGCATTCATTTCAAAAGCGGTACCGTTAGCCGGGTGGCTGGCCAGCAGCTGCGCGGAGACCACGATCCCGGCAATGGCGGCGCAAAAACCGGACAGCGTGTAGACCAGCACTTTAATTTGCTTCACTTTCACGCCGGAAAGCTCGGCGGCGCGCTCGTTGTCACCGATCGCATAAACATGGCGGCCAAAAGGCAAACGCCGGGCGATATAGGCGATGATCAGCGCCAGGAGGATCATCAGCCAGATGGCCCACGGGATGCCAAAGAGCGCACCTGCGCCAATTTCATCGAAACCCGTGTTGCCCAGCTGCGGATTGCCCGCGAGCCCGGGGAAGGTTTGGCCATCAGAGGTCAGCATCGCGGCTCCGCGGAGCACATACATGGTACCGAGGGTGCAGATAAACGGCGCCACATTGTAGCGGGTAATGATCCAGCCATTAACGGCGCCAATCAGCGCGCCTATCAGCAGCACCAGGGGCACAATGACCCACACGCTTGGAAAAATGGCGATGCCGAACATCGGCAGGACGATCCCTTTGGTGATAAGCCAGCCGGCTATCATTCCGCAGAGACCGAGCGTGGCGCCAATCGAGAGGTCGATACCGGCGGTGATAATGACAAAGGTGATCCCCAACGCCAGAAAGGCGTTAATCGCAATGTGTTTAATCATAATCACCATGCTGCCAGCGGATAAAAACCCGGGCACGGTCATCGTGAAGAAGCCGACAATCAGAAACAGCGCGATAAAGGTGCGCAGTTTTAATAACAACAGCAGGATATTTTCACGGGAGAGGGAGGCTCCGCCGCGCGGCGCCAGTGCGACCGATTGTGTCATTTTCATCTTAGAACCCCTGAGCGCTTGCTGAAACCAGCGCCGACTCTTCGGCCTGGTCACGAACGATATCGGCGGTCAGTTTGCCGCCTGACATCACCAGGATACGGTCAGAGACCGCCATGATTTCTTTTAAATCGGAGGTGGAGAACACCACCGCCATTCCCTGCTGCGACAATTGCACCATCATGCGAAACACATCCCCCTTGGCGCCGATGTCGATTCCACGCGTAGGCTCGTCAAGAAACAGCACCTTCGGATTGGTTAACAGCGAACGGCCAATCACCACCTTTTGCTGATTGCCGCCGCTGAGCGCCTGGATCTCGACCTCTGGTGATGAGACCTTAATGGAGAGATTGCCAATCGTGCTGGCGACGACGGCCTCTTCCTCTTTATTGGCAATGGTTAACCCGCGCTGAAGACGACGCCACAGGCTGGCAATGGTCAGATTGCTGGCGACTGACGAGATAGGAAAAATCCCGGTCCGCTTACGATCTTCCGGCACCAGACTCATGCCCATGCGGATGCGTTCGGCCGTGGTTAACCGCTGGGGAACCGGTTTGCTGTCCAGCCAGATCTTGCCAAAGTAGTGGCGCGCAGTCCCCAGCAGACATTCAAACAGCTCGGTTCGCCCGGCGCCCATCAGGCCGTAGATCCCAATAATTTCACCGGCATGTGCTTTAAAACTGACGTTATCCACCACCGTATTGCCCGCGGCATTCACGCAGGTCAGGTTTTCCACTTCCAGCAGTGGGGCGCCGAAGCGGCGATCCGGAGGAAGAAAATGGCTTACCGGATCGCTTCCCAGCATTTCACGGACGATCCATGGCACATCAATTTCACTCACCCTGGCCTCCGCCTGGAATTTGCCGTCACGCAGTATGGTAATGACGTCGCCGATGGCCATCAGCTCCTCCAGACGGTGTGAGATGTAGATGATGGACACCCCCTGACGCGTCAGTTCGCGGATGACCCGAAACAGGATATCCACCTCGGTTTTGCTTAAGGCGGAGGTGGGCTCATCAAGGATCAGAATGTCCGCATTTTCCGCCAGCGCTTTGGCTATCTCGACCAACTGCTGCTGACCGACCTTCAGGTTACCCACCAGCTCCCGCGGCGAGATCGGCTGGTCGAGTCGCTGCAACAGCTCCGCGGCTTGTCGTTCCTGCTCTGCTTCGTTAATCGGCGTAAGCCCGCGCTGTAGCTCGCGGCCAAGAAAGATATTTTCCGCGACGCTAAGATTTTCAAACAGGTTCAGCTCCTGGTGAACCATACCAATGCCGTGGGCGGCGGCCTCGCGGGTGCTGGAGAAACGGACAAGCTTACCGTTGAGCTCCATTTCGCCCAGGCTCGGCTGTTGCACACCGGCGAGAATTTTCATGAGCGTTGATTTACCCGCGCCATTTTCGCCGATGATCACGTTAACTTTGCCACGCCAGACGTTGTAGTCGACGTTATCCAGCGCCACCGTGCCGGGGAACAGCATGGAAATACCACGGGTGCGTAAAATGATCTCCTCTGTGGGTGAACTGGCCATCAGCGCGCCTCCTGTTTTAGCGCAAGAGCGGCCGCATCCTGCAGGCTGCCGTTAACCACCGTGGCCGCAAAGAGAATATCGACAGGTTTGCCTGCCCAGCTCGCGTCCACTGTCGGCAACGATTTTATCGCCTCCCGGTTATAGGCGCGTGAAAGCTGCGCAAACTGCACCTGGTTGGTAAAGTCTTCAAATTTGAACCCGCTGGCATCGCGAATGGCGTTGCCCCGCATGACAGGACCCAGCTGCACGACCAACGGCTGGCCCTGTAGCGTAAGAGTGAGCTTCTGCTCGCGTGGGGTGCTGACGTCAATCCCGGTCACTTCGCTGCTCAGGCGAACAAAGACGCTCTGTGGCGTCGCGCCAGAGGCCTGACGCACTTTTTCCAGCGCAGTCGCGTCCAGCGCATGTTGGTTCGCTGCGTCAATTACTCGAGATTGCCAGGTTTGTTGCGCGATCTGCTGCGGGGTGAGATGGTCGAAGCTGGGTTTCGCGTTCGGGTCGGCAGGCAGCACTGGCTTGCCATTCTCATCTAAGTCCACCACCGTGCAGGCCGTCAGCAACAGGGCGGCGCAGCCCATCAGCACGGCGCCCCATTGTTTTAACCGCATCATTTCCGCCTTACTCGCTGAGGTTGAACATGTTGAGTTTTTTCGCATTGCCACTATCGATGAGGATGCAGTCCATCAACTGCTTCTCTTCTTTCTGGGCTTTCCCGTTTTTCAGGAAAAAGTCCGCCTGTTCCACGGCCATTTGCGCCTGCTTCCAGCCAGGCTGGAGAACCGTGGCTTTAATGTTGCCCTGCTTGAGTATCGAGTCGCGGGTGTAGTCGCTACCGTCGAAGCCGACGACAATCACGTCGTTTTTACCCGCGGCTTTCAGCGCCGCTTCCGCCCCCAGCGCCATGGTATCGTTGCCGGAAATCACGCCGACGATATCCGGATTGGTCTGCAGAATGGCTTCCATACGGGTAAAGGCTTCCGTCTGGCTCCAGTTCGCCGTCTGCTGGGCGACCATTTTCATTTCCGGATAGTCGTCCAGCACATCGTGATAACCCTGCGAGCGGACGCTGGCGTTGGTGTCGGACTGACGACCTAACAGTTCGACATACTTGCCTTTACCGTTGAGGAGGCTGGCGAATTTTTCCGCGCCAAGCTGGGCGCCCTGATAGTTGTTAGAGACGATCTGCGCCACGGCGACGCCGGTTTTATTGATCTCTCTATCGATTAAAAATGCCGGCACACCTGCCGCTTTTGCTTTTTCCAGCGGGCCGACGGTGGCATCCGCGCCAGCGTTATCCAGGATGATGGCTTTGGCTTTGCGCGCAATAGCCGTTTCAATCAGTTGGTTTTGTTTGTTGACGTCGTCGTCGTGGGAGGCGACCAGGGTGCTGTAACCCAGCTCTTTCGCTTTCGCCGCTGCGCCGTCAGCCTCCGCTTTAAAGAATGGATTATCATGTGAAGGGGTAATGATCGCGATCAGGCCATTATCGGCGGCGAAAAGTGAGCCAGATGCGGCCATCATGGAGGCAAACAGAACAGACTTTATCAGGGTAGTTTTCATTATTATCTCCGCATTGAATATATATTCAATAATGATTTATTATTCAATGTAACCATAAAGCGGCCAGCCAGAACTGTCTACGGTTTGCACAGGTAATTTCTTAAAAAGCGAAAAGGATCACGCTTCGCGAGGCGGGCAGGTACAGGTAATAACGAAATCGTCTTTTATCAGATGATTGATTTGCAAGGTGAAATCAGCAAGCTGTACGGAGAAGCGGGCGGTAAAACGTAAATGAACCTGCTGCGCAGTGAGCGCCACAATCCGGGCGCTGTGGAAGCCGGGCAGGGCTAAAGCGTGTGAAGACCAGGCCTTAAACCCACTCTCTTTCGCGGAAAACGCCAGCGTCAGCGCCAGCGGGAAGGGCAGACCGCTGCGCAGCAGCGCCGTTTTTTCTGCCGGACTGATAATGCTGCTCTCCAGTTCCGCCGCCAGCTGGGGGGTAAACCGGCGCTCGATATCGACCCCCACCGGCCGATCGGCAACCACCGCCAGCGCGCGCTGGCCGCAGTGGCTGATGCTGCCGAACCAGGGTGTGGGCCACAGCGGCTGGCGCCGATCGCCGATGGCGGGAAGCCGTTTCTCCCCCACCTCGCGCAGGGCGTATGCCGCGGCGATGCGTCCGGCCAGATGCTCCGCCTGCCGCTTGCGGCCCCAGCCGGTCAGGCTGGCGTGATAGGGCAGCCAGAACAGATCTTCCGGCTGGAAAGTCGCCGGGTCGAAGTCGATCTGCTGGATGGTATAGCCGGCCAGTGGCAAAGCGGTGTGATGGTGGCGCATAGGGTAAGGTTACCGCGGTTGCCCCCGCCCTTTGTCCAGCAAGGGCGGGGGAGGGAGAACCCGCTATCAGAAGTGGGTGTTGACGCTCATATACCAGGTACGGCCCGATTCGTTATAGGTCTCGGCGCCGGCGCCATACATATAGCCGGTGGCGCCCCCGGTGGTCTGGGCGTTGCCCGCGCGCCAGTGGCGTTTGTCGAAGACGTTATCCACGCCGCCGGTCAGACTGACGTATTTGGTGACGTCCCAGGTCGCGCTCAGGCCGAGGATGCTGTAGGGGCTGACCTCGTTCTTCTCGCTGCCGGTAACCGGTTGACCTTTGTAGTTGTACTTCTTCGGCTCCTGCTTACCGTACCAGGTAAAGGTTGACTGCAGCGAAACGTCATCGCGTACCTGCCAGCTCAGCGTAGAGTTCAGCGTGTATTCCGGGATAATCGACAGACGATCGCCGGTCTCTTTGTTCTTACTCTGCAGCATATAGGTGATGTTGTTGGTCCAGTTCACGGTCTCGCTTACCGGCACGTTCAACGTCCCTTCCAGGCCTTCCACCACCGCTTTCGGCACGTTTTCCCATTGGTAGAGGTCAGTGCCGCTGCCGTTGGTATAGACCGGGGCATAGCCCGCTTCAATCTTATTGCGATAGTCGTTGCGGAACCAGGTGACGCCCGCCAGCCAGCCGTCGCGTTTAAACTCGAGGCCAATCTCTTTGTTGATGCTGGTCTCGGCTTTTAAGTCGTCGTTACCCTGCAGATAGCAACCGGATTTACTGGCGTAGCAGCCCTGTCCTTTGCTGTAGAGAATATAGTTCGGGTTGGTCTGATACAGGCTCGGTGCTTTATAGGCGCGGGCGATACCCATCTTCAGCGTGAAGTCGTCCCACAGGCCCTGCGACAGGTTGAGGGACGGGCTCCAGTTATTGCCGACAATGCTGTGATGATCGAAACGCAGCGCCGGAGTCAGCATGGTGGTGTCGGTCAGCTCCATGTTGTTCTCGGCGAACAGCGAGAAGATTTCCGCCTGCGAGTACGGGCTGCGGCCGGTGCTGTCGTAGCCCGGAATTTCGCCTCCCGACAGCGCCTGGGTGTTGGACGCGTTATCCTTCATCCGCTGTTGATTCCACTCGCTGCCCAGCGTCAGGTTCTGATTAACCAGATAGTCGAACGGGATACTGACTTCACTGTGCAGCATCACATCTGACAGATCGATATCCGAGAACTGATTACTGTTAAAGATCCCCTCGGTGCCCCCGGCCAGGCCTTCGCCTTTGCGCGAGTTGCGGGTGCGCTCGTACTGCGCCCAGTTGCTGGTGGTCACCCCGTTGTCCCAGGCGCCGTTCCAGGTGACCGAGTAGGTGTTGCGATACAGCCGGTTGGTCTCTTTGCCGTAGTTCTCTTTTACCAGGTCGTTGGTGTTGGTGTTCTGGGTGTCACCAGCGTAGAGGTTGCCCTGGCGGCTGTAGCCGGCTTCAAACTCCAGCGACTGCATCGGAGCGAATTCCCAGCGCACCAGACCATCGATGTTTTTGTTTTTCACCCCTTCGCGCCCGGCCGGCAGGGTATCGGCATAGATCCCGGTACGTTCGGACTGATGGCCCTGGTTGATATCCCAGGCGTCGGCCTGCGTTTTGTCGAGGTTACCGAACAGGCGGAAGCTGAAATCGCCGCCCAGCGGGCCGCTGAGGCTGAAGTTAGTGCGTTTGGTGGAGCCTTCATCCTTGTGCTCCGGGGCGTTCATATAGGTGTTCCATGAGCCGTGCCACTCATCGCCGGTTTTTTTGGTGATGATATTCACCACGCCGCCGGCGGCGCCGTTGCCGTAGCGGGCGGCGGCCGGGCCGCGGATCACTTCGATGCGTTCGATCATCTCCGGCGGCACCCAGCTGGTGTCGCCGCGGGTGTCGCGCTCGCCGCGCCAGCCGAGGCGCACGGAGTTGCGGCTGGTGACCGGCTTGCCGTCGATCAGGATCAGGGTGTTTTCCGGGCCCATGCCGCGGATATCAATCTGGCGGTTATTGCCGCGCTGGCCGCTGGTGGAGTTGCCGGTCAGGTTGACCCCCGGCATGGTGCGAATGATCTCCGAGACGTCGCGCGCTGGCGGACGTTTGCGGATCTCATCGGCGGTGATGGTGGAGACGCCCGGCGCCTGCAGGTTCTGCTCGGCGGCGGTGACCACCATGGTCTCTTCAGCAGCGCTGTTTTTATCGTCGGTGGCGGTTTCCGCTGCGCTTAACGGAAAAGCAACCCCGTAAATTCCCAGATTGACCAGCAAGGCCAGGGATTTGATCCTGTTATTCATTGTTATTCCTGCTTTTTTGTCGCCACGTTCCCCAAACGCCCCTTCCCACCGGGAGGGGAGGCGGCATAAATGTTGCCAGAAGCGGGCAAAGGCACTCCGTCGCTGGCTGAATAAGCCCGCTTTGACATGTTCTGGTGAAAGACGCGCTTCCCACGGCGCGCTAATACGCTATTGCAAATGCAAATAGTTATCAATAATATTATCAATAAATAGTGACAATTAATTAAAAAAGTCACGTGATACATAGGGTTAATGACAGAATGTTAAGGACAGGAAGCGAGGAATGGTGGCAAACCCTGCACGGACCGCAGTGCCGCGCAGTGGATGACGTCATCGAGGTGACGTTCTGGTGGCGGGATCCGGCGGGGGATGAAACGCACTCTCCCTATCGTCGGGTATGGCTGTATATCACCGGCGTGACCGACCACCATCAGAATGCGCGGCCGCAATCGCTGACGCGTCTGCCCGGGACCGACGCCTGGTGCTGGCGCACTACGCTGTCGCCGACCTGGCGCGGTAGCTACTGTTTTATTCCCTCCGACCGTGACGATGATTTTTCCCCTGAGGTGTTCAGCGCTGACGCCCCCGACCGCGCGCTGCTGCGCGAAGGCTGGCGCAAACTGCTGCCGCGGGCGATAGCCGATCCGCTGAACCCGCACAGCTGGCAGGGCGGACGCGGCCATGGCGTGTCGGCCCTGGAGATGCCGCAGGCCCCCGCGCAGCCCGGCTGGGACCGGCTTAATGAGGCGCATCCTCCCGCCCGTTGTCTTGAGTGGCGCAGCGCGCGTCTGGGCAACCATCGCCGGGTCTGGATCTACACCCCTGGCGAGGCCGTCGACCCGCAAACGCGGCCGCTGGCGATCCTGCTGGACGGCCAGTTCTGGGCCGAAAGCATGCCGGTGTGGTCGCCGCTGGCCGCCCTGACCCACGAGGGGAAGCTGCCGCCGGCGGTCTACCTGCTGATTGACGCGATCGACAACCAGCGCCGCGGGGTTGAGCTGCCCTGTCACCGCGATTTCTGGCTGGCGGTGCAGGAGGAGCTCCTGCCGCTGGTCCGCAGCCATGCCCCGTTCAGCGACCGCCCGGATCGGACGGTGGTGGCCGGGCAAAGCTTCGGCGGCCTGGCGGCGATGTTCGCCGCCCTCAACTGGCCGCAGCGCTTTGGCTGCGTACTCAGCCAGTCAGGCTCCTACTGGTGGCCGCATCGCGATGGCCGCGGGACGGGCTTTATCGGCGAACAGCTTCGCCAGGGTGAGGTGTCCGCGGCCGGGCTGCGCGTCTGGCTGGAAGCGGGCCAGCGTGAACCGATTATTTTTCGCGCTAACCAGACGCTACTGGCGCAACTCACTACACCACAGCAGACGATTTTCTGGCGTCAGGTTGACGGCGGGCATGATGCGCTTTGCTGGCGCGGCGGGCTGACGGCAGGGCTTATCCAGCTCTGGCAGCCGCTGCTGTCGCACCCTTAGCATCGCGCTTTACGACAGGAGTTTGATATGCAATTCAGTAACCCCTTCGACAATCCGCAAGGGCAGTTTTACATTCTGCGCAATGATCAGCAGCAGTACAGCCTTTGGCCGGCGCACTGCGACCTGCCTGCCGGCTGGACGGTGGTGTGCCCCCCGCAGTCGGCCGAGGCCTGCAACGCCTGGCTGGCGGCCAACTGGTCGACACTGACCCCCGCCCATCATGCGTCATAAGGAGCTGACAATGACCACTCGTTTACCGCTGGTTGCCGCGCAGCCGGGGATCTGGATGGCCGAGCGCCTCTCCACTCTGCCAGGCGCCTGGAGCGTGGCCCACTATGTTGAACTGCGCGGCGCCCTCGACCCGACGCTGCTGGGAAAAGCGATTGTCGCCGGTCTGCAGCAGGCGGACACCCTCAGCCTGCGCTTTGAGGAAGAGGAGGGGGAAGTCTGGCAGTGGCTGGCGGCCGACCGCACCTTTGGCGAACCGTCGATCATTGACCTGCGTACGGCGCCGGATCCGCATCACGCCGCCGTGGAGCGGATGCAGGCGGACCTGGCGCAGGATCTGCGCGTTGACGGCGGCAACCCGCTGGTGTGCCATCAGCTGCTGCGCGTCGGCGACGACCGCTGGTACTGGTATCAGCGCTATCACCACTTGCTGGTGGACGGCTTCAGCTTCCCGGCAATAACCCGGCAGATCGCCGCCATTTACCGCGCCTGGCAGCGGGGGGAAGCCACTCCTGAGTCGCCTTTCACCCCCTTCGCTGAGGTGGTGGATGAGTACCAGCGCTACGCCGGCAGCGAGGCCTGGCAGCGGGATAAAGCCTTCTGGCAGGCCCAACGCCAGGCGTTACCGGCGCCTGCCTCGCTCTCTGCCGCGCCGCTGGGCGGGCGCGCCGCCGGGAGCGATATCTGGCGGATGAAGCTGGAGATGAATGCCGACGCCTTCCGCCGTCTGGCCGGCCATGCGCCGCAGTGTCAGCCCGCTGACCTGGCGCTGGCGCTCACCACCCTGTGGCTGGGCCGCCTGTGCAACCGGATGGACTACGCGGCGGGCTTTATCTTTATGCGCCGGATGGGGTCAGCCGCGCTGACCTCGACGGGGCCGGTGCTCAATGTCCTGCCCCTGGCGGTGCATATTGACGCCCGGGAGACGCTGGCAGACCTGGCGATGCGCCTCGCCGCTCAGTTGAAAAAGATGCGCCGCCATCAGCGCTATGACGCCGAGCAGATCGTTCGCGACAGCGGCAAAGCGGCAGGGGATGAACCGCTGTTCGGCCCGGTGCTGAACGTCAAAGTCTTTGATTACCAGCTGGATATCGATGGTATTGAGGCGGTGACCCACACCCTTGCCACCGGCCCGGTCAACGATCTTGAGCTGGCGCTGTTCCCGGATGAGACCGGCGGCCTGTCGCTGGAGATCCTCGCCAACAAAGCCCGGTACGACGAAGCCGAGCTGCGTCGCCACATGGCGCGACTGACCGCGCTGCTGGCGCAGTTCGCCGCCGATCCGGCGCTGCGCTGCGGCGAAGCAGAGATGCTCTCCGCCGACGAGCTGGCCCGGCTGGCGGCGGTCAACGATACCGCTGTGCCGCTGCCCGCTACCACCCTCAGCGCGCTGGTGGCCGACCAGGCGCGGAAGACGCCGGATGCCCCGGCGCTGGCGGACGCCCGCTGGCAGTTCAGCTATCGCGAGATGCGTCAGCAGGTGGTGGCGCTCGCGCAGCTGCTGCGTCAGCGCGGCGTGAAGCCGGGCGACAGCGTGGCGGTGGCCCTGCCGCGCTCGGTGTTCCTGACCCTGGCGCTGCACGGTATTGTCGAAGCGGGGGCCGCCTGGCTGCCGCTGGACACTGGCTATCCGGACGACCGCCTGCGGATGATGCTGGAAGACGCCCGGCCGTCGCTGCTGATCGCCTCGGAGGATCAGCTGGCCCGCTTCAGCGATATCCCGGGGCTGGAAAGCCTCTGCTACCAGCAGCCGCTGGCCGCCGGTGATGAGGCGCCGCTGGCGCTGTCAAAACCGGACCATACCGCCTACATCATCTTTACCTCCGGCTCCACCGGGCGGCCGAAAGGGGTGATGGTCGGCCAGACCGCCATCGTCAACCGCCTGCTGTGGATGCAGGATCGCTATCCGTTATCTGCCGACGACGTGGTGGCGCAGAAAACGCCGTGCAGTTTCGACGTGTCGGTGTGGGAGTTCTGGTGGCCGTTTATCGCCGGCGCGCAGCTGGTGATGGCCGAGCCGGAGGCGCACCGCGACCCGCAGGCGATGCAGCAGTTTTTCGCCCGCTACGGCGTGACCACCACCCACTTTGTGCCCTCGATGCTGGCGGCGTTTGTCGCCTCGCTGGATGGCGACAGCGTCGCCGCCTGCCGCACGCTGCGACGGGTCTTCTGCAGCGGCGAAGCGCTACCGACGGAATTGTGCCGCGACTGGGAGCGCTTAACCGGCGCGCCGCTGCATAACCTGTACGGCCCGACGGAAGCGGCGGTGGATGTCAGCTGGTATCCGGCCTGCGGGCCTGAGCTGGCAGCCGTGACTGGCAGCAGCGTGCCGATTGGCTGGCCGGTGTGGAACACCGGGCTGCGCATTCTCGATGCCGCGATGCGCCCGGTGCCGCCGGGGGTGGCGGGGGATCTTTATCTTACCGGCATCCAGCTGGCGCAGGGCTATCTCGGACGTCCGGACCTCACCGCCAGCCGCTTTATCGCCGATCCGTTTGCCCCCGGCGAGCGGATGTATCGCACCGGCGATGTGGCGCGCTGGCTGACGAACGGCGCGGTGGAGTACCTTGGCCGCAGCGACGACCAGCTGAAGATCCGCGGGCAGCGCATCGAGCTTGGCGAGATTGATCGGGTGATGTCGGCCCTGCCGGACGTGGCGCAGGCGTTGAGCCACGCCTGCGTCTTCAATCAGGCGGCGGCGACCGGCGGCGATGCCCGGCAGCTAGTGGGCTATCTGGTCTCTGACTCCGGCCTGCCGCTGGATACCGCGGCGCTGAGAGCGCGGCTGGCGGAACAGCTGCCGCCGCATATGGTGCCGGTGGTGCTGATGCAGCTCGCTGAACTGCCGCTGAGCGCCAACGGCAAACTGGACCGCAAAGCGCTGCCGCTGCCGACCCTCGGCGGGGAGCGCAGCGGCCGGCCGCCGGAGCCCGGGATGGAAACCCTTGTCGCCGCGGCCTTTAGCCAGCTGCTGGGCTGCGAGGTGAACGATATCGACGCCGATTTCTTCGCCCTTGGCGGCCATTCGCTGCTGGCGATGCGCCTGGCGGCGCAGCTCAGCCGCCAGCTGGCGCGGCAGGTGACCCCGGGGCAGGTGATGGTGGCCTCGACGGTGGGCAAACTGAGCGCGCTGCTGGCTGCCGATCTCAGCGATGAGCAGGCCCGGCGCCTGGGGCTGGATACGCTTCTGCCGCTGCGCGAGAGCGACGGCCCGACGCTGTTCTGCTTCCATCCCGCCTCCGGCTTTGCCTGGCAGTTCAGCGTGCTGGCGCGCTATCTCAGCCCGCGCTGGTCGATAACCGGGATTCAGTCGCCGCGTCCGCAGGGGCCGATGGCCAGCGCCGCCAGCCTCGATGAGGTGTGCGAGCACCATCTGCGCACGCTGCTGGCGCAGCAGCCTCACGGCCCTTATTACCTGTTCGGGTATTCGCTGGGCGGCACCTTAGCCCAGGGGATTGCCGCCCGTTTGCGCCAGCGCGGCGAAGCGGTGGCCTTCCTCGGCCTGCTGGATACCTGGCCGCCGGAGACGCAAAACTGGGCGGAGAAAGAGGCTAACGGGCTGGATCCCGAGGTACTGGCGGAGATTGACCGCGAGCGCGAGGCGTTCCTCGCCGCCCAGCAAGGGCAAGCCTCCGGCGAGCTGTTCAGCGCTATCGAAGGTAACTATGCCGATGCGGTGCGGCTGTTAACCACCGCCCACAGCGCGTCGTTTGACGGCAAGGCGACGCTGTTCGTGGCGGAGAAGACGCGGCAGGCGGGGATGGATCCGCAGGTCGTATGGGGCCCGTGGGTGGGGGAACTGGAGGTGTTCAGCCAGAACTGCGCCCACGTAGACATCATCTCCCCGCAGGCCTTTGAAGCCATCGGCCCGGTGGTCAGGGAGATTCTGGGGTAACGGTTGAGTTCGGGCTACAGCAGGTAGCCCGGCTCAGCGTAGCGCAAGCCGGGGAAAGGGGAGATTACCGGCGGCCCAGCGGCACCACCAGCGGCGTATGCGCCACCGGATCCTCAATGATCGTGCAGCGCAGGCCGTAAATCCGTTCAATCAGATCCGCCGTAACGATCTCCTTTGGCGCCCCCTCGGCGACGATCCTGCCGTCGCGCAGGGCGATCAGGTGGGTGGCGTAGCGGCAGGCCTGGTTAAGATCGTGCAGCACTGCCGCCAGGGTATAACCCTTCTCGCGATTCAGCTCGCTCAACAGCTCCAGCAGGTCGATCTGATGGCTGATGTCCAGCCAGGTGGTCGGCTCATCCAACAGCATAATCGCCGTCTCCTGGGCCAGCACCATCGCAATCCACGCCCGCTGCCGCTGGCCGCCGGAAAGCGTGTCGACGCTCTGCAGCGCCAGATCGCTGATCCCGGTCGCCCGCATCGCCTTGTTCACCGCCTCTTCATCTTCTTTGCGCCAGCGGGTAAACAGCGGCTGGTGCGGATAGCGCCCGCGGGCCACCAGCTCCTGCACCGTGATATCGCCAGGGGTGGTGGCATTCTGCGCCAGCAGCCCGATGCGGCGGGCAACCTCTTTACTGGCGTACTGCTGGATCTGCGCGCCGTCGAGCCAGACGTGGCCGCTGGCGGGCGTCATCAGGCGACTGAGGGTGCGCAATAGCGTCGACTTGCCGCAGCCGTTGGGGCCGATAATGGCGGTGAAGTGACCGTCAGGGATGGTCACGTTCAGCGACTCGGCGATGGTCTTGTTCCCGTAGGCCAGGGTTAACTGCTCGCCGCGCAAACGGGAGGGGACAGCACTCATTTTTTGCGGGACTCCTGAATCAACAATGCAATAAGGTAAATACCGCCGAGGCTGACGGTTAACACGCCAACCGGCAGCTGCCACGGCATAAACAGCCGTTGGGCGCCGTAATCGGCCAGCGCCAGCAGCAGCGCGCCGCACAGGGCCGACTGGGTCAGTCCCCAGCGGGCCGTGCCGCTCAGGCGGCGGGCGATATGCGGCGCCACCAGCGCGATAAATGAGATCGGCCCGGCCAGCGCCGTCGAGGCGGCGGTGAGCACCACCGCCACCAGCATCAGCAGCAGGCGCGAACGCTCGACCTGCACCCCCAGCGCGCAGGCGGTATCGTCGCCCATCTCCAGCAGCCGCATCCGGCGAACCAGCAGGGCGCTGCCCACCAGCATCAACAGGATCAGCGGCGCCGACGGCCAGGTTTTACCCCAGGTCAGGCCATTAAGCGATCCGGCGTTCCACAGGCCCGCAGAAAGGGCGGTCTCCAGCGAGGCGCGCAGCAGCAGCCAGGTGTTGAATGCCACCAGCATGGCGCGCACGCCGATGCCGATAATGATCAGGCGGAAGGTTTCGATCCCGTTGCGCCAGGCCAGCAGCCAGACCACCAGCGAGGTCAGCACCCCGCCGGCCATCGCCGCCAGGGCGATCGCCGTCAGGTTCTGGCCGAAGAGGACCATTGCCACCAGCACGCCGCTCCAGGCGCCGGTGTTAAAGCCCATCACGTCCGGGCTGCCGAGCGGGTTACGGGTCAGCGACTGGAAAATGGCGCCGCTGACGCCGAGCGCGGCGCCGATGAGCAGCGCCATTAACACCCGCGGCAGCCGCCATTCGTTCACCACCATCGCGACGTTGCGCGGCGCATCGCCGAACAGCGCCGAGAACACCTGGTCAATCGTCAGGGGCACCGGGCCTTGCGCCAGCCCGAGCAGAGAAATCAGCAGGCTGGCGGCCATCAGCAGCAGACAGCTGGCTATCAGGCGGCGGGACGGAGCAATCACAGTCCACCTCCCCGCGGCTGGCGGCGCACCAGCCAGATCAGCACCGGCGCGCCGAGAAAGGCGCTCACCACCGATACCCGCAGTTCGCCGGGCACCAGCAGGCGGCCAATCACGTCGGCAAACAGCAGCAGGGCCGGGGTGGCGAGCAGGGTGACCGGCAGCGACCAGCGATGATCGGCCCCCACCAGCCAGCGCGCCATATGCGGCATCATCAGGCCGATAAAGGCGATGGGGCCGACGACGGCGGTGGCGCTGCCGCACAGGACGGTGATGACGATCAGGCCGATCAGCTGGGTGCGGGCGACGCGGCTGCCGAGGGCGGTGGCGGTATCGTTGCCCAGGCTCAGGCTGTTCAGCGCCCGGCTCAGCAGCAGAGCGGCGATCCCCGCCACGACTACCGGCAGCAGGACAATTTTCAGCGTTTGCAGGGTGCGGATATCCAGCGAACCGGCCTGCCAGAAGCGTAGCTGATCGTAGACGTCCGGGTTGAGCAGGGCGATGCCGTTGGACAGCCCCTCGAGTACCGCCGCAAGGGCGACCCCGGCGAGAGTGAGGCGCACCGGGCTCAGCTGACCGCCGCCCTGGCTGCCGGTAAAGGCTACCAGCAGCGAGGCGCAGAGCGCGCCGCAGAACGCCAGCAGCAGCTGCTCCTGCGGGGAAGTGATCCCGAACAGCGCCGCGCCGAGGACGATGGCGAAGCTGGCGCCGGAGTTGACCCCCAGCAGGCCGGGGTCGGCCAGCGGGTTGCGGGTGAGCGTCTGCATCAGCGCGCCGGCGAGGCCGAGGGCGACGCCGGCCAGCAGACCGGCCAGAGTGCGCGGCAGGCGCGCGTCCAGCACGATAGTGCAGTCGGCGCTTTGACAGGTTCCGCTGAAGGCGGTGAATACCGTGCCGATCGGCAACGATTTGGCGCCGATGGTCAGGCTAAGCGCGGCGGCTAAGGCGAGTAATAGCAACAATCCGGGCACGGCGACAGAGCGTACCGCGGTCGTAGAAAACGACATAACTGACATCCCTGATATGATAATGATAGTAATTATCGTTATCGATTTTATTCAGCTATGGTAGCATGACCCACAGTAAAAAGGGTATTAAAAATAACGACAAGGCGCTGTAATGAACCGACAATCCTGGCTGCTCAATCTCAGCCTGCTGAAAACTCACCCGGCGTTTCGCGCCGTTTTTATCGCTCGCTTTATCTCTATTCTGTCGCTTGGCCTGCTGGGCGTGGCCATCCCGGTGCAGATCCAGATGATGACCCATTCGACCTGGCAGGTCGGGTTGTCGGTGACCTTGACCGGCGCGTCGATGTTTGTTGGCCTGATGGTGGGGGGCGTACTGGCTGACCGCTATGAGCGCAAACGCCTGATCCTGCTGGCGCGCGGCACCTGCGGCGTGGGCTTTGTCGGCCTGTGTCTGAACGCCCTGTTGCCGGAGCCGTCGCTGGCGGCGATCTACCTGCTGGGGATTTGGGACGGGTTCTTCGCCTCGTTGGGGGTGACCGCGCTGCTGGCGGCGACGCCGGCGCTGGTGGGGCGGGAAAACCTGATGCAGGCCGGGGCCATCACCATGTTGACGGTGCGCCTTGGCTCGGTGATTTCGCCGATGATCGGCGGCCTGCTGCTGGCCACCGGCGGCGTGGCCTGGAACTTCGGCCTGGCGGCGGCGGGGACCTTTATCACCACCTTAACCCTGCTGCGTCTGCCGCAGCTGCCGCCGCCTCCGCAGCCGCGTGAGCATCCGCTGCGCTCCCTGCTGGCGGGGCTGACCTTCCTCTGCCAGAGCCCGCTTATCGGCGGGATTGCGCTGCTCGGTGGTCTGCTGACCATGGCCAGCGCGGTGCGGGTGCTCTATCCGGCGCTGGCCGACGGCTGGCAGATGTCGGCCGGACAGATTGGCCTGCTGTACGCTGCGATCCCGCTCGGGGCGGCGCTGGGGGCGTTGACCAGCGGCCAGCTGGCCCAGACGGTGCGGCCAGGCGCGCTGATGCTGGCGACCACGGTGGGATCGTTTATCGCCATTGCGCTGTTCAGCCTGATGCCGCACTGGGCGTTGGGTGCGCTGTGCCTGGCGCTGTTTGGCTGGCTGAGCGCTATTAGCTCGCTGCTGCAGTACACCCTGATCCAGACCCAGACGCCGGAACATATGCTTGGACGGATTAACGGCCTGTGGACCGCGCAAAACGTCACCGGCGACGCCATCGGCGCGGCGCTGCTCGGCGGCTTAGGGGCGGTGATGACCCCGGCGGCATCCGCCAGCGCCAGCGGCTGGGCGCTGGCGCTCGTCGGTGTGCTGCTGGTGGGGCTGCTACGCGAGCTGCGCCGTTTCCAGAGCCCGGAAATCGTCAACGAAAGTTAAGTAGGGTGCGATTGCCCGGTGGCGGCTGCGCCTTACCGGGCCTACAGTCTCGGGCATTGTAGGCCGGTGCAAGCGCCGCGCCGCCAGGCAAGATGTTCAGGCCGCGTACCCGGCCTGATGCCCGGTGGCGGCTACGCCTTACCGGGCCTACGGTCTCGGGTATTGTAGGCCGGGCAAGCGGAGCGCCGCCCGGCAAAGAGTTCAGGTTGCGTTCCCGTCCTGATGCCCGGTGGCGGCTGCGCCTTACCGGGCCTGGGGTATGGCAGGGCGGTGCAAGCTCAGCAGGCCGGGCAAGCGCCGCGCCGCCCGGCAAAGAGTTAAGGCCTGATGGCACAGCCCGCGTTAGCCGAACAGGCTGGAGAGACGCTGGAGCACCAGCAGGGCGCTGTAGTAGTCAAGGCGGAAGGTCTCGGTGCCCAGCGGATAGACGCGTTTGCCTTCGACCGCCGGGAGATGCGCCAGCAGCGGGTTGGCGTAGATGGCATCCGCATCTTTCTGGTCGCCGGCGAACAGGAACAGGCTCTGGCCGTTCAGACCGGCCGCGAGGTTCTCCCCGCCCAGCTGCACGATATCGTGGCGTTTACCCTGGCTATGGCTGGCGGGCAGGCCGCCCGGCAGCGTCGCCAGGCTAAAGCCCAGCTGTTCGAGCATCTGCCCCTGGGCCGATGCCGGCGTCCAGATATTGGCGCTGTGCGCGGCGGCGGTATAGACCAGGGCGGTCACCGGCTGCGGCGGCAGTTTCATTTTTTCTTTTAACGAAACGAGCTGTTTATTGAAGTCGGCAATGCGCGCGCTGGCCTGCTGCTCATGGCCGATGATCTGCCCCAGTTGGGTGAGCAAGGTTTGCCAGCTTTTATCGTCATAGTTGATGACCAGCGTCGGGGCGATCGTTTTGAGCTGATCGTACAGCGGCAGGGCAGAGTCGCCGCCGGTGGCGCTCACCAGGATCAGGTCCGGCATCTGGGCGGCCACCGCTTCCGCGCTCGGTTCGCCGATGTACAGCCGCGCCAGCTTGCGGGCTTTGGCGACCTCGCTCCACTGGCGCAGAAATCCCTGGCTATCGGCCACGCGGTTGTTCGGCGTGGTGGCGCCGCTGGCGACCACCGGAGCGTCAATCGCCAGCAGCGAGCCGGTGAGGGTCACGCTGGTGGAGACAATGCGCAGCGGCTGGCTCGGCAGGGTGTGGGTCCCGTAGCTGTCGGTGACCTGGCGCGGCCAGTCCGCCGCCTGGGCTGAGGTAATTCCTAAAAGCAACAGCATGCCGGTCAGCGCACCGCGGCGGCAGAAAGAAAAGAAGTTCACGTCATCGCATCCTGATTCGAAAGGTAATAAATGCGTCTCATTTTCAACTTTGCGTCAGCAGGATGCAAGCCAAAGTGGCGCGCAATGACGTAACGCGGTTGACATGGCGGGCAATACCTTTTAGGTTAGCCAACCAAAATACAAATGATAATTATTCGTAATATATTTATCGTTTTTGGAGGATGATATGGAAACGTCACTGGCTGAGGATGTACAGAAACACACCCAGACCCTGTCTCCGGACAGCTTCTTCTTTATGTCGCCGTACCGCAGTTTTACCACTTCAGGCTGCTTCCGTCGCTTCTCACAGCCCGCCGTTGGCGGCGATGCGCTGAACGGCGAGTTCCAGCAGCAGATGGCCGCCGCCTTTGCCGAGGCCCGGGCGGCGGGGATCCGCAAGCCGGTGATGGTCGGGGCTATCCCGTTCGACACCTGTCAGCCTTCCGAGCTCTATATCCCCGAGCGCTGGGAAGCGTTCTCTCGCCCGGAAAAGCAGCGTTCCGCCCGCTATGCCGCGCCGCTGGAGGCGATGGAGGTGGTGGAGCGTCGGGAGATCCCGGAGCAGGACGAGTTTCTGGCGATGGTAGAACGCGCCGCCGCGCTGACCGCCACCCCGGAAGTCGACAAAGTGGTGCTATCAAGGCTTATCGATATTACCACCCGCGACCGCGTCGACAGCGGCGCGCTGATGGAGCGACTGATCGCCCAGAACCCCGCCAGCTTTAACTTCCACGTGCCGCTCTCCGACGGCGGCGTGCTGCTGGGCGCCAGTCCGGAGCTGCTGCTGCGTAAAGAAGGACAGCGCTTCAGCTCGTTACCGCTGGCCGGCTCCGCCCGTCGTCAGCCGGACGATGTGCTGGACCGCGAAGCAGGCAACAAACTACTGGCGTCCGGCAAAGATCGTCACGAACACGAGCTGGTGACCCAGGCGATGAAGAGCGTGCTTGGCCCGCGCAGCAGCCAGCTGTCGCTGCCGGAGTCGCCGCAGCTGATTACCACCCCGACGCTCTGGCATCTGGCGACGCCGATCGAAGGTACAGCGCTGGCGGAAGAAAACGCCATGTCGCTGGCCTGTCTGCTGCACCCGACCCCGGCGCTGAGCGGCTTCCCGCACCAGGCGGCGAAGCGCCTGATCGCCGAGCTCGAACCCTTCGATCGCCAGCTGTTCGGCGGCATCGTTGGCTGGTGCGACGATGAAGGCAACGGTGAGTGGGTGGTGACCATCCGCTGTGCGCGTCTGCAGCAGCGTACGCTGCGCCTGTTTGCCGGCGCGGGTATCGTCCCGGCCTCTTCGCCGCTGGGCGAATGGCGCGAAACCGGCGTCAAACTGACCACCATGCTTAACGTATTTGGCTTGAATTAAGAGGCAAGGATGATTGCATTTACCCGTTGGCCGGAAGCGTTCGCGTCCCGCTATCGTCAAAAAGGCTACTGGCAGGATCTGCCGTTAACCAATCTGCTTACCCGTCATGCGGACAATGACGCCGTGGCGATTATCGATGGCGAGCGGCAGATTAGCTACCGCCAGTTTAATCAACTGGTGGACAATCTTGCCTGCTCGCTGCAGCGCCAGGGACTGAAGCGCGGGGAAACCGCGCTGGTGCAGCTGGGCAACGTCGCCGAGTTTTACATCACCTTCTTTGCTCTGCTGCGCATCGGCGTCGCGCCGGTGAACGCGCTGTTCAGCCATCAGCGCAGCGAGCTTAACGCCTACGCCGCACAGATTAAACCGGCGCTGCTGATTGCCGATCGCGAGCACGCGCTGTTTGCCGATGATAGTTTCCTCCACGCGTTTATCGCGGAGCATCCTTCTCTGCGCGTCGCGCTGCTGCGTAACGACGGCGGCGAGCGCGATCTGGCGACGGAGATTAACCGCCCGGCGGATAACTTTGTCGCCAATCCAACCCCTGCCGACGAAGTGGCCTTTTTCCAGCTCTCCGGCGGCAGCACCGGGACGCCGAAGCTGATCCCGCGCACCCATAACGATTACGACTACAGTATCCGGCGCAGCAACGAGATCTGCGGGATCAACGCGGAGACGCGCTACCTCAACGCGCTGCCGGCGGCGCATAACTATGCGATGAGTTCCCCGGGTTCGCTCGGTGTCTTCCTCGCCGGCGGCCGGGTGATCCTCGCCGCCGACCCGAGCGCCACCCTCTGTTTCCCGCTGATTGAACAACACCAGATCAACGTCGCGTCGCTGGTGCCGCCGGCGGTCAGCCTGTGGCTGCAGGCGATCCATGAATGGGGCGGCAACGCGCAACTGCAATCGCTGGAGCTGCTGCAGGTCGGCGGCGCACGCCTGTCGGCGACCCTCGCCGCGCGCATTCCGGCGGAAATCGGCTGCCAGCTGCAGCAGGTGTTCGGCATGGCGGAGGGGCTGGTGAATTACACCCGCCTTAACGACAGCCCGGAGCGAATTATCAACACCCAGGGCTGCCCGATGTGCCCGGACGATGAAGTGTGGGTGGCGGATGCCGATGGCAACCCGCTGCCGCGCGGCGAAGTGGGCCGTCTGATGACCCGCGGCCCTTATACCTTCCGCGGCTACTACAACAGCCCGCAGCATAACGCGGAAGCCTTTGACGCCGAGGGGTTTTACTGCTCCGGCGATCTGATTTCGATCGATGAAGACGGCTATATCACCGTGCAGGGCCGGGAAAAAGATCAGATCAACCGCGGTGGCGAGAAGATCGCCGCGGAAGAGATCGAAAACCTGCTGCTGCGCCATGAGGCGGTGATCCACGCCGCGCTGGTCAGCATTGAAGACAATCTGCTGGGCGAGAAAAGCTGCGCTTATCTGGTGGTGACCTCGCCGCTGCGCGCCGTCGCGGTACGCCGCTTCCTGCGCGAGCAGGGGGTGGCGGAATTTAAACTGCCGGATCGCGTGGAGTGCGTTGCCGCGCTGCCGCTGACGCCGGTGGGCAAAGTCGATAAAAAACAATTACGTCAGTGGCTGGCCGAAGGCAAGCTGGGCTGAAGGAGAACAGAAAATGGCAATCCCTAAATTACAGGCTTACGCGCTGCCGGAAGCCAGCGATATCCCGGCGAACAAAGTCAACTGGGCCTTTGAGCCGTCGCGCGCCGCGCTGCTGATCCACGATATGCAGGAGTATTTCCTCAATTTCTGGGGCGAAAACAGCGCGATGATGGAGAAAGTGGTGGCTAATATCGCCGCCCTGCGCGACTTCTGCAAACAAAACGGTATTCCGGTGTACTACACCGCCCAGCCGAAAGAGCAGAGCGATGAAGACCGCGCCCTGCTGAATGATATGTGGGGGCCGGGGTTGACCCGCTCGCCGGAGCAGCAGCAGGTGATTGCCGCGCTGGCGCCGGATGAACAGGATACGGTGCTGGTGAAATGGCGCTACAGCGCGTTTCATCGCTCGCCGCTTGAAGAGATGCTGAAAGAGAGCGGCCGCGACCAGCTGATCATTACCGGCGTTTACGCCCATATCGGCTGCATGACTACCGCCACCGATGCTTTTATGCGCGATATCAAACCGTTCTTTGTCGCCGACGCGCTGGCGGACTTCAGCCGTGAAGAGCACCTGATGGCGCTGAAATACGTCGCCGGCCGCTCCGGACGCGTGGTGATGACCGAAGAGCTGCTGCCGCTGCCGGCCTCCAAAGCGGCGCTGCGCGCGCTGATCCTGCCGCTGCTCGACGAATCCGATGAACCGCTGGATGATGAAAACCTGATCGACTACGGCCTGGATTCGGTGCGCATGATGGCGCTGGCCGCCCGCTGGCGTAAAGTGCACGGCGATATCGACTTCGTGATGCTGGCGAAAAACCCGACCATCGACGCCTGGTGGGCGCTGCTCTCCCGTGAGGTGCAATAATGGCGGCGCTGGATTTTCGCGGCCAGACCGTGTGGGTGACCGGCGCGGGTAAAGGCATTGGCTATGCCACCGCGTTGGCTTTCGTCGAGGCCGGGGCCAACGTCACCGGTTTCGACCTTGCCTTTAGCGGCGAAAGCTACCCGTTTGCCACCGAAACGCTGGACGTCGCCGATGCCGACCAGGTACGCGACGTGTGCGCGCGGCTGCTCAACAACATCGAACGGCTGGACGTGCTGGTGAATGCCGCCGGGATCCTACGCATGGGTGCGACCGATCAACTGAGCGCGGAAGACTGGCGGCAGACCTTCGCGGTGAACGTTGGCGGCGCGTTTAATCTGTTTCAGCAGACGATGGCCCAGTTCCGCCGTCAGCGGGGTGGGGCGATTGTCACCGTCGCTTCCGATGCCGCGCATACGCCGCGTATCGGCATGAGCGCCTATGGCGCCTCGAAAGCGGCGCTGAAAAGCCTGGCGTTGACCGTCGGACTTGAGCTGGCAGGCAGCGGCGTGCGCTGCAACCTCGTGTCGCCGGGCTCCACCGATACCGATATGCAACGTACCCTGTGGGTCAATGACGATGCGGAACAGCAGCGGATCCGCGGATTTGGCGAGCAGTTTAAGCTCGGGATCCCGCTGGGTAAGATTGCCCGTCCGCAGGAGATCGCCAATACCATTCTGTTCCTCGCCTCTTCGCACGCCAGCCATATCACCCTGCAGGATATTGTGGTCGATGGCGGCTCGACGCTGGGGGCGTAAATGGCCTGGAAACGAGAGCTCACGCTGGCGGAATTGAACGCCAGCAGCGAAAACACCCTGGTGGCGCATCTTGGCATCGTCTACACCCGGCTCGATGCGGGGCTGCTGGAGGCGGAGATGCCGGTGGATGCCCGCACGCATCAGCCGTTTGGCCTGCTGCACGGCGGCGCCTCGGCGGCGCTGGCGGAGACGCTGGGCTCGATGGCCGGTTGGCTGATGACCGAGGATGGGCAGTGCGTGGTGGGCACCGAGCTTAACGCTAGCCACCATCGTCCGGTCTCCAGCGGGAAAGTACGAGGCGAATGCCGACCGCTGCATCTTGGCCGCCAGAGTCAGAGCTGGGAAATTGTGGTGTATGACGAAAGGGGGCGGCGCTGCTGCACCTGTCGTCTGGGTACCGCGGTGCTAGGCTAAGAAGCCGCTATTTCCCCGGCTTGCGCTGCGCTGAGCCGGGCTACGGTTTCTGGGCTAAGAAGCTGCTATTT